>NZ_JBFULO010000144.1:0-8761 GCF_054049855.1 Stenotrophomonas sp. P5_B8
TCCTGGTGCTGGACGAGGCGACCTCGGCGCTGGATTCGGAAGTGGAAGCGGCCATCCAGGACAACCTGGACGAATTGATGGCCGGCAAGACGGTGATCGCGATCGCGCACCGCTTGTCGACCATCGCGCGCATGGACCGGTTGGTGGTGATGGACCAGGGCCGGATCGTGGAGACCGGTACACACGCCGAACTGGTGGCCGCCGGTGGTCTGTATGCGCGCTTGTGGGCGCGGCAGACCGGTGGATTCGTGGCGGCCGACGCGTAGGGCCGGGGGGCGGTGGGCCAGGCGCTGGGCGCCCATGCCCTTTCCGGCGAATGTCCTCCGGCGTCGGCCTGTTGCCGACACCTCCCCCTTTATTTCGCCTCCAAGGGCATGGGCGCCCAGCGCCCGACCCACCGCCGAAAGTCAGGGAAGCCTCGCTCCTGGCTTGTAACGCGAGCCGAGCCCCGTAGCGGCCGGGGGGACATTTGCACCAGGGGCCTACCGGCTGCTACGGGGCCCTAACGCGCGCGACAGCCCCGATCAAAGACAGGACCAGATCCAAACGGCGCCTGCGCACCCGGCCACCCGCGTCGCGTCCTACTCATTTGGCGGCGGGTCTTGCAACAAAACACCCCCAATCAGATGAGAGAAGGACCAAAAAAAACGGCCCGGGTCACCCCGGGCCGTTTGCCTGTCTGACGAGGAACGAGGCAGTGCTTACTCGATCGGCTGGTCCAGCATCAGCTGGCGCGCGAAACGTACCGGCGGTGCGCCGTAGGACAGCATCTGGTCGTGGTAGGCCTTCAGGTTGAACTTCGCGCCCAGCTTGTCCTGCATCGCCTTGCGCGTATCGAAGTGCTCCTGCGCACCCACGAAGTAGGTCGGCAACTGCGCCGACGTCAACTGCGCACGCACCCACTTGCCCGACGCCTCGCTTTCCTGCTGGAACGCATCGTGCGTCATCAGATGCATCGCCTGCTCGCGCGACCAGTTGTCCACGTGCACGCCCTGGTCCAGGATCGCGTTGGAAATGGTGCGCAGGTAGAACTTCAACTGCACCAGATGGAACAGCGGATCGTTGTCCAGGTAACCCTGCTCCTGCATCATCCGCTCGGTGTAGACCGCCCAGCCCTCGGCGAACAGCCCCGAACGCAGCACCGCGCGCAGCGTCGAGGGGAACTTGCCCGAATGCCAGCCCTCCAGATAATGCCCCGGCGTGCCCTCGTGGATGCTCAGCAGGTGGATCATCCGGCTGTTGTATTCGCGCAGGAACGAATCGACCTGCTTGTCGCTCCAATCATCCGGAATCGGCGACACCGCGTAGAACGTCTTCAGGTTCTTGTCCAGCGGACCGGGCGAATCGCAATAGGCCACCGCCACGCCACGCTGGAACTCGGGCATCAGGATGATGTCCACCGGCGAATCGGGCAGCGTCATCAGGTCATGCTTGCGTACGAATTCGGTCGACTGCGCCAGCGCCGCCTTCGCATCGTCCACCACCTTGTCGCGCGCCGGCTTGTCGGCGTAGGCCAGCTCCAGCGCCGCCTCGATCGCCGCCTGCTGCTGGTCGTCGCTCGGGTTGGCCGGCAGTGCCGGCGCGCCCGGCTTGTCCTTCAGCACCATCTGCGCGATGCCGTACATGTCCTGGCGCACGCGCTTGAGTTCGGCACGCGCGCGTTCGCCGATCTCCGCACGCGACAGCGACGAGCTCAGCGCGAACTTCAGCTTCTGGTCGTACAGCTCCGCGCCGATGCGGAAGTCGCCCTTGGCGTTGGGCACCAGGGTCTTGTCCAGCCAAGTCTGCTGTTCTTCGACGGCCTTCTTCAGGCCATCGATGGCGGCCTGCAGACGCTTGCCGTCTTCGGCCGGCAGCTCGCCGATGTGCGGGGTGATGAACGTATCGACGATGCTGAGGATGCCGCGGTTCTGCTTGGCCACCGTCTCGGCATGAATCTTCGGCACGCGGGCCGGGTCCAGGTTTTCGCGGGCCTGGGCGAAGATCTGCGGCAGCTTCTCCATGCGCGCGGTGGCCGACTTCAGGCGGTCGGGCAGCGGGGCGAACTCACGCGCCATCAGCCCGTACAGCGCGCTGCCGGCCATGCCGTTGTAGATCTGCGGGTCCCACTTGGACGACTGCAGCACCTCGGCGCTCCAGATTTCCGACTGCAGCTGGTTGCGCAGGATCGCCGCATCCACCTGGTTCTCGCGCGAGAGCTTGCTCACATCGATCCGGTCCAGGTCGCCCACCAGGCCTTTGTAGGCGGTCAGCACCTTCTGCTGGCCGGCCGCGCTGAGGTCGTCGATCTCGCTGTCGTAGCGGTGGTCGCCGATCTGGGTGGCGCTGATCGGGGACAGCTGCATCCAGGTGTCCAGGGCGCGCTTGGACAGGTCGGCGAACGCGGCATCGACCGCGGCGTCGCCGGCGGTGGCCGGGGCCTGCGTGCCGGTGGCGGCGGGCGGGGCGTCGGCCTGCTGGCAGCCGCCGAGGGCGGCGATCAGGGCGAGGGCGAGAAGATGCTGGCGCATCGGCGATCCTGTGCTGTGGTCAATCCCCGAGCATAGGCCCAGCGGCGCGGCCGTGCCCGTGCCATTGGATTACCATGGCCCTTTCATCGGGAGGGTGCGCCATGCAGTACGAAGGGAGCTGTCATTGCGGGCAGATCGCATTCGTGGTGGATGCCGACGCCCCTATCACCGAGGTGCTGGACTGCAACTGTTCGCTGTGCCGCCGCCGTGGCGGCCTGCTGTGGTTCGGTCCGCGCGAGGCCCTGCGGCTGGGCACCGATGCGGCCGACGTGGCGACCTACCAGTTCAACCAGCACCACCTGGAACACCACCATTGCCGCACCTGCGGGATCGCCCCGTTCAGCGAGGGCGTGGACCCGCGCAGCGGACAGAAGATGGTCGCGGTGAATGTACGTTGCCTGCCCGGGGTGGACCTGGACGGGCTCAAGATCAATCGATACGACGGAGCGGGTAAACAGTGAAAAGGACGACGTGGCGCCTGACGGGCGCCCTGGCAGGGACGCTGGTGCTGGCCCTGGCCGGCTGCAGCCAGAATCACGCTGCCGCCGATGCCGGGGCCGGTGCGGCGGGCGCGGTGGCCTCGCCGGAAGGGGCCGCGCTGGCGTACGAGCACGACATCGACATCCAGCTGGAGGCGGCGCAGATCGGTCCGCGCGTGAAGCAGATCGCCGATGCCTGCCAGTCCGCGCGCTTTGGCGACTGCGCTGTGTTGCAGGTCGGTCAGCAGGGCGGCGAGTACCCGACCGGTTCGATCCGGGTGCGGATCGCGCCCAAGGGCGTCGAGCCGATCATCGGGCTGGCCGGGCAGGGCGGGGAAGTGTCCTCGCGCAACACCCATGCCGAAGACCTGGCCCAGCAGGTGGCCGACACCGCGCTGACCAAGGCACGGCTGGAGAAGGAACACGAACGCCTGCTGGCCTATGAGGACGGCAAGGACGTCAAGATGGCCGACCTGCTGGTGATCACCCAGCGCCTGTCGGAGATCGAGGCGGGCRTCGAGCAGGCCAACAAGGATGCCGCGCAGCAGCGTCGGCGGATCGATACGCAGCTGGTGACGGTGCAGTTCCACACCCCGGCCGGGCAGCGCAGCCGCAGTGAAATCGGCGAGGCCGTGCGCGAGTCTGGCGCGATCCTCACTTCCAGCGTGGCCTTCCTGATCCGCGCGGTGTCCGCGCTGCTGCCGGTAGCCCTTGTGCTCTGGCTGTTCGGCTGGATCGGGTTGAAGCTGTGGCGCCGCCGCAAGCGCCGCAACGCCAACAACGCCTGATCGACCGCGCGGKGCCGGGTTGCCCGSCACCGCGGCGGATCAGCCTTCGTCGTGCTCGTATTCGACGAACACATCCAGTTCGAGCGCCAGTTCCTGCACGGCGTCGCGCACGCGCTGGGCGCCGAGGGCATTGCCCACTTCCACTTCCAGTTCGTGGATGCCCGGGCCGATGTCGTCGGACAGGCCGGCCGAGCTGGAGTCGTCGTCGTCCATGTGCGGCATCAGGTCGTCGGTTTCCTCGACATGCTCGATACCTTCAATGCTCTGCAGCAGGTCGGTGATGGCACGCGTATCGTCTTCGCTGCCGGTGATTCGGAGTCGCAACAGGGCCATGGAATGCGCCTTGGGGGAAAGGAGCTCCAGCCTAGCCAGCGCGTGGAAAAGACGGGGTGAGGATGGCGTGCGCTAGCGTGGCGGGGACGGCGCRGGCCGGCCCAGCAGTTCGTCCGGCAACGCCGGTATCGGCGTGCGTTCGTCCAGCGCCTCGCGCTTGAGCCAGTCCATGAACGCCAGCGCGGTCGGGCTGAGCGGTCGGTGTTCGGCATGCACCACGTAGTAGGCATAGCGCGCCTTGAGCGCCGGCCCGGGCAGGCGCACCAGTTCGTAGCGCTGCAGGTAGGGCTGGGCGATGTGCTTGCGCGCCAGCACCGCCCCGATGCCGTACACCGCCGCGCGCATTGCATCGGTACTGTCGCTGAAGGAGTGCACCGAGGGCAGTTCCAGCCCGCGCACCCCGGCGGCACGGAACCAGTCGCGCCAGCCCTGCGGTGACATGTCGCTGATCAACGGCAGCGCGGCGATCTGCACCGGCTCGCGCAGCGCGGCCACGCCGGCCAGCGCAGGCGAGGCCACCGGCTGCAGTTCGTCGTCCATCAGATGATGCGCGCGCAGTCCCGGCCATTGCCCCAGCCCGTAGCGGATGCCCAGTTCCGGCCCGTTCTCGTCGAAGCGCACCAGCTCGGTGCTGGTCTGCAGTTCGATCCGTACCTGCGGATGCTGGGCGGTGAAGCGCGCCAGCCGCGGTACCAGCCAGCAGTAGGACAGCGAGCGGATGGTGGTGACCCGCAACGGCACGATGTCTGCCTGCGGGTGCAGGTTGCCGGCGACCGCGTTCAGATCGCTCAGCGCTCCGGCGGCCGCATCGGCCAGCTGGCGTCCTTCTGCGGTCAAGCGCACCCCGCGCGCGTGGCGCTGGAACAGCACCGTGCCGAGCACGTCTTCAAGCTTGCGCACATGGTGGCTCACCGCACTGGCGGTGAGGTGCAGTTCTTCGGCGGCATGGGCGAAATTCTGGTGGCGCGCGGCAACCGCGAACACCCCCAGCGCAGGCAGCAGGGCGGGGCGCAGGATCATGGTCGAGACCCAAACTAGATTTGTGGCTTGCCCGGATACTACGCGCTTGTGGGCCTCTGCCGGTAGGCGGATGCTGTGTCCCTGTCCCCCGGAGCCACCCCCATGTTGCCGTCCGCGCACGCCGCCCAGCCACGCATCTGCCTGTTCACTGGAGGCTTGCGATGAGCGGCGCCCCGATGGCCAGCGCCGCGGTCGAGCGCGACTGGCGCACCCCGCTGGAGTTGACCGTGCTCGGCGCGATCTGGGGCTGCTCGTTCCTGTTCATGCGTGTGGCGGTCCCCAGCTTCGGCCCGTACGCGTTGGTCGAAGTGCGCCTGCTGCTGGGCGCGGTTGTGCTGCTGCCGTTCCTGTGGCAGGCCCGCGCCCAATTCCCGGCCCGGCGCTGGCTGTGGCTGGCGCCGATCGGGGTGATCAACTCGGCGATCCCGTTCGTGCTGTTCGCCTGGGCCGCACAACGTGCCCCGGCGGCTATCGGCGCGATCTGCAACGCGATGACCGTGCTGTTCGCGGCGCTGATCGCATTCCTGTTCTTTGGCGAGAAGATCGGCATGCGCCGCGCCATTGCGCTGCTGGTCGGCTTCGCCGGCGTCGTGGTGCTGGCCACGGCCAAAGTTTCCGGCCTGAGCATCGGGGCGGCGGTGATCGCCGGCGCGCTGGCTGCCTTGCTGTACGGCCTGGGCGTGAACCTGGTCAAGCGCCACATGACCGGGCTGCCGCCGGCCGCCTCCGCGGGCGCCACCCTGGGCTGCGCGGCCATCGCCCTGCTGCCGATGGCCCTCACCCACTGGCCGACGGCCCCGATCCCGGCCCTGTCCTGGACCTGCGCGATTGCCCTGGGCGTGGTCTGCACCGGCCTGGCCTTCCTGATGTTCTACCGCCTCATCGCCCGCATCGGCCCGGCGCGTGCCTCCACCGTCACCTACCTCGTTCCGATGTTCGGCGCGTTGTTCGCCTGGTTGTTCCTGGGCGAACCGGTGACCGGGGCGATGGTCGTGGCCGGCGCCTTGATCCTCGGCAGCGTCGCGGCGTCGCAGAAGCGCTAAGCCCGGTTGGTCCGCGTGCAGCCACCCATGGGGTGGCTCTACGCCACAGCGCGCGGCCAAACCTCGCTTTACCGCACCGGCACCGCAATATTGCAAAGATCGATATGCCCTGCCGGCCGCTTGTAGAAATCATCCACCCGGTTGCGCCGCGCCTCCACCACATCGGCGAACGTCTTCGACTCGGTCCGCAGCACCTGCAGCTTCGGCCGCTGCGCCGCCGGCACATCGGTTGCCCGCTGGATCGAGGCGATCGGCGTGCGCTGCGCCGCATCGGCATAGAAGCCCATCGGCGCCGGCCCGCGCGGCAACGCGCTCAACAGTTCCATTCCCTGCAGCACCCGACCGACCACCGTGATGTTGCGATCCAGCTGCCGTGGCGACTGCCCCGTCACCACATACAGCTCCGCGCCAATGCTGCTGTCTTCCTCGTTGCTGCGGCCCGCGCCCAGCGTGCCGTAACAGTGCGCCAGCCAGGTCTTGCCATCCTTGCGGTCCTGGCCCACCGCGAAACCGTCCACAAACCCGGTCTGGTCGGCCCAGCCATCGCGATCGGGCAGCACGCTGACCTCCAGCCCGGCGCTGTCGCGCTGGAACTCGGCCGGTAGTTTGCGCTTGGCCGTGCCCAATGGCTTGGCCTTGGCCGCATCGTCGGCATCGATATCGCCGAACTGCACCACGAAATTGTCCTGCACGCGGTACACGGTTTCGCCGTCCCAGAAGTGCTCGTGCGCCAGCGTCTGGATATTGGCCACATGCTGCGGCGCGAACGCCGGGGCCAGTTCGATGATGACCTGGCCCTTGTCCAGATTCATGTACAGCAGGTTGGTCGGATCCGGCGTGCGCCAGTCGCTGGCCGGCGAGGCGTCCAGGATCTGCTGCGGGCTGCGGTAAGGCGTGGCTGCGCTGGCGGCCAAGGGCAGCGCGCAGGCCAGGGCGAGGGCGAGCAGGGCAGGACGACGTGGCGACATGGCAAACCCGTTCAGGAAGTGTCCCCGGATTGTGCGCGAAGCCCCGACGGATCCGCCAGCGGTCGGGGCTGCCAACCGGCACGGTGACTAACGACACATTCGCTATAGCTGACTTCACACTAGTGTTGACTCCACGCTAGCTGGAGAAGCCCATGAGCGACCACGAGGCCCACCTCAAGAAGTTCCAGAAAGAGCTCAGCGCCGGCACCGTCTCGCTGGCCCTGCTGGCGGTGCTGGCCAAGGCCGGCGAGCCGCTGTACGGCTACCTGATAGCCAAGGAGCTGGAGCGGGTCGGGGAGGGCGTGCTGAGCGGCAAGCAGAGCGCGCTGTACCCGGTGCTGCGCAACCTGGAAGGGGCCGGGTTGCTGGAAAGCCATGTCGAACCGTCGATGGCCGGACCGCCGCGACGCTACTACCGCATCAACGAACGCGGTCGCCAGGTACTGGAGCTATGGACCCAGGCCTGGCGCGCCACCCGAGATTCCGTCGATTCCGTGTTGGAGGGGGTACTGCAATGAACGACCAGACCACGACGGGCAGCCAGCTGCCCGCCACCATTCCGCAGTACCTGGCGCAGTTGCGCGCGGCCCTGCACGATGCCGACCCGGCGATGGTGCAGGACGCCCTCTACGACGCCGAGGAATACCTGCGCTCGGAGCTGGCCGCGCAGCCCGGCCGCAGCGAGGCCGAGGTGATCGCCGATGTCGCCGGCAGCTACGGCGCGCCGGAAGAGGTCGCCGAGATCTACCGCGAAACCGAAATCACCGTTACCCGTGCGCTGCGCACGCCCAGCGCCGGTGCGGCGCCGTTGCGCCGGGCGACGGTGGGCGGTGCGGGGGGGGCCAGCGTTGGTAGCGGCGTAGCGCCGACGGCACCGGCGCCGGTCAAGCCGCGCGGCGTGCTGGCGCGCTTCTTCGGTGTCGCCCTGGAGGCACGCACCTACGGCGCGCTGTTCTACATGCTGCTGTCGCTGGCCACCGGCACGTTCTTCTTCACTTGGGTGGTGACCGGCCTGTCGTTGTCGCTGGGGCTGATGGTGCTGATCATCGGTATCCCGATCGCGGTGCTGTTCTTCGGTTCGGTGCGCGGCCTGTCGCTGCTGGAAGGGCGTCTGGTGGAAGCCCTGCTCGGCGAGCGCATGCCGCGCCGGCCGACCTATTCCGACCGCAGCCGCACCTGGCTGCAGCGGATCGGCGACATGTTCACCGACGGCCGCACCTGGCTGACGCTGTTGTACTTCATGCTGATGCTGCCGCTGGGCATCGTCTACTTCACCCTTGCCACCACGCTGTTGTCGGTGTCGCTGGCCTTCATCTGGGCGCCGGTGGCAGCGTTGATCTCCCCGGATTACGTGGGGATCCATATCGACGGCAACCAGATGCTGCCGCTCTGGGTGACCCCGCTGCTGGCGGTGGTCGGCGTGCTGCTGCTGTTTGCCACCCTGCACCTGGCGCGTGGCATCGGGCACCTGCACGGGATGATGGCCAAGCACCTGCTGGTGCGGCTGTAAGGCGTCCTTGACGCGACGCAGATCCAGGGTAGTGCCGGCCGCTGGCCGGCTCCGCGCGACGCAGATCCAAGGTAGTGCCGGCCGCTGGCCGGCTCCTCGCGATGCAGGAT
>NZ_JBFULO010000145.1:0-8545 GCF_054049855.1 Stenotrophomonas sp. P5_B8
CCATTGTCCCTAATTGTGGCCGGTGTGCGTACCCTTGCCGGCCCGCTGTCGGGGCGGCGGAGGCCGCCGTGCGGGGTTTCCAGAGGCCCGGGGCGATTTCATGCGGCGACGCAGCGTGAATTGCCCGGGGCGCAGTGAAACCATTGCCACCGTGCGCCGGCGTACGTCGGCTGTTCCCCACCCCAAGGAGTTTTACATGCTGCTCAGCAAGCGCCCCCTGCGTTCCCTGATGGCCGTGGCCATCGCCATGGCCGCCCTGCCGGCCATGGCCCAGCAGTCCCCCTATACCAAGACCGTGTTCATCGGCGACAGCCTCACCGATGCCGGTTACTTCCGCCCGCTGCTGCCGGCCGAAGTGCGACCGGTCACCGGCCAGTCCACCACCAACCCGGGCTGGACGTATGCGCAGTTCGTCGCCGACTACTACGGCACCAATGCCTCGGCGCACGGCAACGGCCAGAACGGCGACAACTACGCCATCGGTGGCGCCCGCGTGGGCGTGGATAGCAGTCTGACCCTGGCCCCGGGCACCCCGGCGGTGCCGGTGTACTCGCTCAAGACCCAGACTGCGCAGTACCTGGCTGCCAACGGCGGCAAGGCTGACGCGAACGCGCTGTACACCGTGTTCGGCGGCGCCAACGATCTGTTTGCCATCCAGGCCGGCGCGCCGCTGGTGTCCACGCTGACCAACGCGGTGACCGACCAGGTCGGCATCGTCGCTACCTTGAAGGGTGCCGGCGCCCAGTACGTCGTGGTCCCGACCATTCCCGACGTCGGCCTGACCCCGGGCGCACGCGCGGGCGGCGCGGCCGGCATGGCCGCCGGCACCGCGCTGGCCAAGGCCTACAACGATGCCCTGTTCGCCGGCCTGAAGGCGGCTGGCCTGCAGGTGATTCCGGTCGACACCTTCCACGTCCTGCAGGAAATCGTGGCCAACCCGGGCCAGTACGGCTTCGTCAACGTCACCAGCCCGGCCTGCACCACGGCCTCGTCGCTGACCTGCAGCCCGCTGGCCTACGTCACCCCGAGTGCCGCGACCACCTACGTGTTCGCCGATGGCGTGCATCCGACCGCTGCCACCCATGAAATGCTGGGCCAGTACACCCTGTCGATCCTGGAAGCGCCGCGCAACCAGCAGATCCTGACCCACTCGGCGCAGACCGTGGGTCGTTCGCGCGCCGACCAGGTCAGCTGGCACCTGGGCGGCCGTCCGGCCGATGGCCTGAGCTGGTGGGGCAACCTGCGTGGCGACATGCAGCGCTACGCCCACGCCGACCTGTACGACGGCATGGCTCCGGCCGGCCTGTTCGGCGTGGACTGGGCGCGTGACGGCATGGTGCTCGGCGGCTTCGCCGGCTACGGCCGCATGGATGCGGACTTCGGCAAGAACAAGGGCGATTTCACCCAGTCCGACACCTCGCTGGGCCTGTTCGCCGGCTGGTACGGCGAGCGCGCCTGGGTCAACGCCCAGCTCAGCTACAGCTGGCTGGACTATGACGTGACCCGCAAGCTCCAGCTGGGGCCGRCCACCCGCATCCACGAAGGCTCCCCGGAAGGCAGCAACCTGACCGCAGCCCTGAACGCCGGCTACKAGTTCGGCACCGAGGGCGGCTTCCGCCACGGTCCGGTGGCCGCAGTGATCTGGCAGAAGGTCAAGCTGGACGGGTACACCGAGAGCAACCCGAGCGCGACCGCGCTGGGCTACGCCGACCAGGATGCCGACTCCACCGTGGGCCGCATCGGCTGGCAGGCGCGCTTCGACGGCGGCAGCGTCAAGCCGTACGTGCAGGTGACCTACGACCACGAGTTCGAGGACAGCAAGGAGGCCAGCGCATGGCTGCAGTCGATGCCGGAAGTGGGCATGTACAAGGTGCCGGGCCTGGAATTCGACAAAAACTACGCCACCGCCGTACTGGGCGCCCGCGTCAGCATGTGGGGCCTGAACAGCAACGTGGGCATCAGCACCACCACGCTGCAGAAGCGCGCCCGCGACGCGACGCTGTTTGCCAGCTTCAGCGGCAGCTTCTGATCCACTTCGCGCAGCGCTCCTGACCGGGCGCTGCGCGGAGCGGTCGAAACGCAGAAACAACGGGCGGCCCAGTGCCGCCCGTTGCCTTTTTACCGTCCCGCCGCATAGACTTGTCCGGCACCGCGCGGGTGTAGCTCAATGGTAGAGCTGTAGCTTCCCAAGCTACTGACGAGGGTTCGATTCCCTTCACCCGCTCCATATCCCCCAGTACTTTCGGGGATTCTGGTCGCTCCGCAATATCTGGTCCGCTCCGCAATTGCTCTATTGAGGTCAGGCGTGGGTGTCGATCCAATCCTTTAGCTGAGCTGCGTCCGAGGCCGTCTCGGCGTGAAACGTCCAGCCGTCCGGGGTAGGGTCGCAATCCCTGTACGTGCTGATTCCGGGATTGGAAGATGTTGGTTGTCCTGCCATAGACAGTGCATCTAGAGCAGCTTCGATCCGAGCTCGCAGCGACGCGGGTCCGCGAACCACTGCGCCGTCGACAGTGATCGTGTTGCTGTCGGGTTTACCCTGCATTCTAATGACCTCATTTGGTGGGCTTTGATGGTCTCGCAACCCGTAGGCCCTGTCGATCACGCTTGCGTGACGTCACCGTAACGCCCTGGCCAACCACTTCGCTGCCGTTAAGGTCAGCGTGTAGGGGTGGCCTTTGAACCCCGCTTCTTTCGCACGTAGATCTCGGTTGTCGTGACCGATGAGTGGCCCAGCTGGGCCTGCGCTTCGCGAATGTCATTGGCCGAATCGGCCTTGTCCGTGCCTGCCTTCGCGCGCAGGTCGCGGAACTGAAACTCCCCCTTTGCAATGCCGGCGTCATCGCGCGCCTTGTCAAACCGGTAGCGCAGCGCTGCCCGGCCCAGTGCCAGCCCGCTGTCGTCTACGATCAAGCGGGTGCTGTACGGCTTCGACTTGCCGTCAGGAAGCTTCTCGCTCTTCCGCTTGGCGATCCGTTCCAGCAGCGTCCCCAGTTCGCCCGTGATCTCCATGAGCACCTTGTTCGTGGACTTCGCCTGCGTGATAGCCAGGCCACGGGGTGTGACCTGCCGCATATCCATTGACCAGACGTCGCCGACGCGCTGGCCGGTCAAGTAGGCAAGATCCATGGCGTCCCGCAGGGAGGCGTCGGCATGCCGGTAGACCGCCTGGAACACCTCGTCTTCCACGTAGACGCCGCGGCCAGATTCCTTGTTGCGTCGAATGCCCTCACACGGGTTCGGCAGGTCCGTGACGCCTTTGCCGCGTGCCCAGTTCCAGATGTGCGAGAACAGGGATACTTCCCGGTTGGCGATGACCTTCGATGGGCGCCAGTCCAAGTACTGTCTGATGTTGATCGGTCGGATTGCTTCGAATGGCGCAGGTGGCGCATCGAAGAAGCTGAGCAGTGCGGTGATGCAGCGATTGTTGAGGCGCTGGGTGGTCACTGCCTTGGTGGGCACGACCTCTGCCTGGTAGCGCTGCGCGACGTGGCGGAAGGTCACGACGGCGGCGGCCGGGATAGTGTTCGCATGTTCGAACTCCGCCCACTTCTTGATGGCTACGCCGTAGTCGCTCCCGAGAGGCGTCTCCTTGCGTGGCCTGCCGCCGTGATCATAGTAGTAGTGCACCACGCCGGACTTCTGCCGGCGAGCGCGGAACCGGGGGATGGCCCCCGGCTTGTTCGGTTTCCTTCCCATTTACGCAACCTTGCTCGGGGTCCATGTCAGCGCCTGCTTGGCGCTCGCGCTCGTTCCTTCAACGCTGGAGCGCAACACGACAGGCCAGTCGTGAGCATCCAGATAGTGCTTGATCCCGTTCTTGCGGAGAAACGCCGCCTGGCGCGCGCGCTGCGGCGTGCGGCACAGGGTGACGATCTCATCGCGCGATAGGAACATGTCAGCCACTGGCCACCCGCCCTTCGCCTGGCATCTGCAGGCGCATCTGGATAACGTTGTCCGCCGCCGGGGCCGCGATCGCGGGCAGCACCTTTCGCGCGCTGCGGGCGGGGCGGTTGATGCGGCGCCATTCGGCCAGGGCGGCATCCGGCTCGGCATGCTTGCTGGTCATCCGGCATTTGCACTCGACCAGGTGGCCACCGCCGGCGGCGAGGCCGCGCAGGTCGTGGATGTGGCGCGCGCTGTGTCCGGCGGCGCAGGCCGGCAGCCCCTCGGGGTGGCTGATGTGTCGCTGGGTCATGGGGTGGCCTCCAGGTTGACGATGTTCATGCGGCGGCGCCTCGCAGCAGCGGGGCTTCGTTGTCCAGGCGTTGCTGGGCCGACGCGGCGATGGCCTGATCCTTCTCGATCAGGACGAAGCTGCGGTGTTCGATCGTGGCTGCGGCGCCGGTGCTTGCGCTGCCCGCGAAAGGGTCCAGCACGGTCCCGCCAGGTGGGCAGGAGTAGCGAATCAGGGGCAAGAGCAGCTCGAGCGGCTTCTGGGTGGGGTGGATGGCGCGGCCGTGTTCGTTGCGCACCTGAATCACGCTACGCATCAGGCGTGGGCCGCCATCCTCCGAGACGTAGGTGGTGGATCCAGTAGCGCCATGCCATTGAGCCGGCTTCTGCTTCTTACGGACGACCCTGGCGCGCGCGTCGTTCGTGACCTGCGCCGCGTGGTGCACGTCCGCCCATGCGCCGCGATAGAACATGACCGCATGCTCATGGACCCGCCGGAACCGATCGTTGTGGAAGCCCGTGCCGTTCTGCTTCTCCCACACGACGTCTTGGGAGTACCGGAACCCGTGGGCCGCCATCTCCGCGAACACCGGCACCAGGAAGCGCATGGAGCCGAACACCCAGATGGAGGCCGCTGGCTTGAGGGCCCGAGCCACGTGTTCGATCCACCCAGGGCAGATCGCATCCCATTCCAAAGACGTGTCGCCATAGGGCGGATCGGTGATGCAGCAATCCGCAATCGCGGCCGGGAGCATGGGCAAGACCTCGCGGCAGTCGCCGACGTGGATCATCGGCGCACCGCCAACCGGTTGAAGAAGCGCCGCACCAGGTAGCCGCGCACGATCGAGATCACGGTGTAGACCACAGTGATGCCCAGCGCTGTGCCCGCGCCGACGGAGTAGCCGAACGCGGCCATCACGAACGGCGTCACCGCCCAGGAGATCCCGAAGCCGATTGCCGTGCTGACGTTGGCCTCGAGGAACGATTGGAGTTTGGTCTGGCTCAAGCGAACAGCTCCAGTTGGGCGGGGAGGGCCGAGCGGCGCTCGACCACCGCGGTGGGTTGAGGAAGGGCAGCAGCGGCCCGGCGGCGGGCATTGCCGGCCCAGCGCAGCAGCACGTGGGAGAAGGACGTGCCGCGCCGGGCGCGCGCCTCGTGCAGCAGCACGCGCGCCGTGTGCTTGGCCTGGGTGAAGGGATCAGCCACCGGCCACCTCCGGCTCGAGGAGGTGAGCCGCCCAAGCTTCGAAGTGGATCCCTGGGCGCAGCCTTGTGCCACGGCGCGGCACGAACTCAGGCCGGTGGATTGCGGAGACCAACAGCTGGGTTTCGGCGCGCTTGTTCGACGTGTCGCGGAAGGGCGCGCCGTGCCAGTTGCAGTTGCCAAGCGGCACGCCATGCGAAGGCTTCAGGCAGCTCCCGTCCCACTCCAGCAATCCCCAGCCGGCCGGCAGGTCCTCGACTTTGATCACCCCGGGCGGTGCCGCATAGAAGCGCCAGTCGCCGACGGCGTCTGCCGGATCGATGCGGTGCGGCTTCTTGGCGTCGGCAAGGAAGTCGGAGCGACTGGCCTTCACCTCCACGACCAGCGATATCCCATCACGCCAGCCGATGGCATCGGGCTGTTCACGGGGACCGGCCTTGAATGGGTCGCAAAGGATCGCGGCGCACCCGTTGCGTCGAAGCCACCGGACGGCTGCTGCCACGATCTCATCGTGCATTGGACCTGCCATCACCGGTCCTCCCGAATCTCAGCAACAGCCGGGACCTTGATGCGCATGTTGCGCGGCGGCTTGACGGTGGCCAGAGTGACGGGCGGATTCGGGGCTATGGGCCCGGTGTGGCGGTAGTCCCGTAGCGGATCGGCCACGAACCGACCGCCCTCCTTGCGCTGCACGGAGTATTCGGGGAAGGCCTCGGCGGGAAGCTGCTCTTGAGCCTCATCCATCAGCGCAACGAACCTCTCCTGCCAGTCGAGCGGCATGGACTGCAACGTGCGGCGCGGCACCACCAGGTAAGCTGCGCGGCCGAGCCCAAAAGCCTTCCAGATGGGCCCGTCGTAGTAGGGGTTCAGGACGGCCTGCTGTTCGATATCAGCCATTGGGGCTCTCTCCGCAGTGGTAAGCTCGGCCCAGCCCTAGAGGACGGAAGCCATGTCGCATAGCCAACTCGATCATTCCGAGGTTTTTCTCGTTCATCAGGACGGGCTCTTTGCAAAAGTGAGCGTGACGAAGGCCGCCAACGGTTGGTCCGTGCATGTGGTGGAAGTTAAACGGCCTAACGGAGTGACCGTCACGTTTGGGCACGGGCTTGGAGTTCCAGGCACGCTGGACGATGCGCGCGCAGCTGGCATTCGCAGCGCCCGTTCGCAGATTGCTACGACGCTGCACCGCGATACCAACGAGACCGGTCACGTGCTTCGGCCGCGCTATCAGCGCCGTTCGGATGGCACCGAGTACTTCGATGCATACGTGGAAGTGATCCAGGGAGACGACGTAGTACACCGGCACTTGATGGCGCCAGTGCCCAGCCGTCAGATGGGGGACCGCGAAGCAATGGACTTTGCTGCGCAGCTGCTTCGACACGTGACTGGCATTAGGGGTGATGGCTCGCTGGTCATTTGAGAACAACGCGGTGGCGGGCAGTGGGTCAGCCATGGGACACCCCCGGCGCTGGATCGCGCGGACGGTCGAGCAAATCAAGCTGCGCAGCTATCAGAGCCCCAGCGCGCACCAAGTCACGGCGCGCGTCCCTCGGCTTCCACCACAGGCGGTGCCATGGCCAGCACGCCGGCGGCGACCGCGTCGCCACGTGAGAGCGCCCGCCGGCGGCCAAGTCCATCGCCGCCACCTGGACATAGGCCAACGCCGCGTTCGCCAGTTCGCCGGCCTTGTAGTCCGCGTCGTTTTCGGCGCTGTAGCCTTCGGCGTCAACCTGCCGCTGGCGCTCATCGGCGATCGCGCGGACGCCGGAGCCCAGGTCAATGCACTGCGCGAGCGCGGTGCGGATGGCCTGGATGATGGCTACTTGCAGACTCGCGCGACGCTGCGGATCCCATTCCTCAGTGAACCGGCGGGCGACGTCGAGCGCGAGGGAATCGATATCGGCGGCGGTGGTGGAGGCGTGCTGTTCGTTGCTCATGCCTGGGTGTCCTTGAGGTACTGGTCGAGTCGTTCGAGCAGGTAGGTGGTTTCGGTCTGCCAGCGGCGGGCGTCGTAGTGGTTGATGACCTTCGACGTGGCGATCTGCTGCAGTGCCTGGAGGGGTTCGCGGAACCAGAAGGGGTCGAAGGGGAGGGCGGCGCGCCTGTCCAACGTTGGCGCCGGTGGGCAGCAGTCGGGCCCGGCCAGCCAGTCTTTCTCGTGGCAGTCTTGGCATACGCCGTCGCGGAACCGGTGGGCCTTGGCCGGCTGGTCTGCCTTCGGGTGCAGGTAGAGYGCACGCACCACCAGGTCACGCCGCCGCGCGTTGATCACGTCGCCTTCGTTCGCGGCGATCCACGGTTCCGACGAGTAGCGGGGGCGGCATTCGTAGCGCACCGGCTTCTGGAGGCCGTACAGCTGGTCCATGAGGGTGGCCGCCCAACCGCGCACCGTCTCCGCCGGCACCGGCTCAACAGCGGCGCCAGCGCGGCGCATGGCGCGCACGGTGGCGGCCACGGTCGGTCCCTCGGCGACGGCTGCGGTCATGCGCGCGGGTCTAGCGAGCGGATCTGTTCGAGCATCCGGGCGAAGTGTTCGGTTTGGCAGCGGCCAAGCCAGGTGGTGGCGACGACGGAGGCCAGGGTGGCGCCGGCAAGGAAGCCGAGGAAGAAGGTGACGACGATCATGCTGCGTCGCCTCCCGGTGCTGGGGACCGTGCTTCGCGCTGTCGGCGCGCGCGCTCGGCCAGTTCGTTCTGGACGGCCTTGGAATAGCCAGCGCGGACCAGCTGGCCGACGCACTCGTGGTGGTTCCAGCCCTTGCTGATGGCCTGGCTGCGCACGGACTGTGCGCGGGCGAACTGCTCGTAGGTGGTGACGCTCATGCGTCACCGCCCTGGAGCAAGGCGCGCTCGGCAGCCTCGTACTCGCTGCCCAGGATCTCGGTCATGCCGGGCATGGCCTTGCGGGTGCTGGCGTAGAGGAATCCGCCATAGACGAAGAGCGTCAGCCCTTCGAACAGGAATTCCAGATGGCTGCTGAAGCCGAGGGCTTGGTGAACACGGTTGGCACGGATGCTGCCGGTGGGGGCGTGATCTCTCCAGGTCGCGTTCAGGGCTTTCAGCTCTGCCTTGGTTTCTGCGCTGGCGCCCTTGAGCGGAGAGCTACGCGGCCACTGCAGGCCGTCGCGATCAGGCGCGCGCCAGAGGTCACGAGGCGCGACCGACAC
>NZ_JBFULO010000146.1:0-8543 GCF_054049855.1 Stenotrophomonas sp. P5_B8
GCGGCCGGGGGACATTTGCGCCAGGGGCCTACCGGCTGCTAAGGGGCCCTCACGCTCGCGGCAGCCCCGAACGGAGAAGCCAGCCAATCCACACATTGCCGGCACTGCCCGTCCACACGCATAGCCTCGTGCTCACTCTGCGACGGCCCCTGAAGCAAGACGCTCCCTTCGGATGGGAGAAGAACCAAAAAAAGGGGGCCTTTCGGCCCCCTCAAGGGTGAAGCAGCTACCCCAGTGTTGGAGAGAGAAAATCAGAAGTACGCGCGGATGCCGAAGGCGACGCCGCGGCCCGGCAGTGGCGAGTAATCGCGCAGCAGGGAAGTATGCGGACGCACTTCCTGGTTGGTCAGGTTGCTGCCGTCCAGGAAGACCTCATAGCTGTTGCTGTCGCTGCGGTCCCAGCGGTAGGCCAGGTGAGCGTCGACCAGCGTGTAGCCCTTGCTCGGGTCTTCGTTCTGCGCCACGTCCTTCTGGCTGCTGTAGCGCACCGCACCGACCGACGCGCGCCAGCCGTCCCTGGACCAGCGCAGGTCGGCGCCGACGCGGCCCGGCGCGATGCGCGGCAGGTAGCCGCTGTTGGCCAGGTCCACACTGTAGTTGTGGTTGTGGTCGCCGTGCGGCACCGCGATGTCCACGGTGCGGCTGCCGCTGCCGTCCAGCTCGGCTTTGACGTAGTCGCCGAACACGCGCAGATCCCAATCGCCCGCGCTGCCTTCGAACAGGTGCAACAGCGCCTCGGCTTCGGCACCCTTGAAGGTCGCGTCCTGCTGCGTCCACAGGCGCACCGGCAGCGATTCGACCACGCCGGTCTCGGCCAGGTAGATGAAGTCCTTGAACTTGGTCTGATAGATGGACGCCGAGAAGTCGACACGATCGCTGTGGGTGTGGATGCCCAGTTCGACGCGCTGGCCGCGCTCGGTCTTCAGGTTGGCATCGCCGATTTCCAGCGAACGCGTGGCGATGTGCGCACCGGCCGCATACAGCTCTTCATTGGTCGGCGCGCGCTCGGAGCTGTCGATGCCGAAGCGCAGATCGACGGCGTCGTTGAGGGTCCAGATGCCGGCCGCGGAGAGATTGGTGGCATCGAACTTGCGCGCGCGGTAATCGCCGGTCGGGTCCAGCTTCACCTGGTCATGGCGGCCGCCGAGTTCCAGCTTGAACGGACCGAACTGCTTTTCCTGCAGCACGAACAGACCGATGTTCTTCGTACCCGTATCCGGCACGAAGGCCTCTTCGCCCTTGGCGCCGAAATCGCTGTTGCCGAGCTGCAGGCCGAACGCGCCGTCCCAGCCGCCGATCTGCTGCTGCACTGCTTCCAGGCGGGCTTCGATGCCACGGTTGGTGAAGCGGGTGGAGGGCGTGCCGGCTTCCAGTTCCACGTGCTCGTAGTCGGTGTAGGCGGTGCGCAGGTTGATGTTCTTCAGGAACGAGGTCGGGTTGTAGATGCCGCCCTTGGCTTCGAAGCGGTTCTGCACCATGTCGATGCGAACGTCGTGCTCGTCGCCTTCTTCCTCTTCGTCGCCATGGTCGTGGTCATGATCATGGTCGTCCTCGGCATGCACGTGTGCGCCGTTGGGAATGCCGTAGTTGGTGCGGTAGGTACTGGCCGAGGCGCCGAAGTAGCCGCCGTCGCCGAGCCAGGTCGCGCCGACGCCGCCGGCGCGGGTGCGCACGGAGCTGTTGTCCAGGCGGCCGCGACGCGGTTCGTCGCTGTCGGCGGCGTCATGGTCGTGGCCGCTGTGGTCTTCCAGGCCATCGATCACCGCGTAGCCGGGAATGCGGTAGTCATCACCATTGCGGACCAGGCCATCGACATGCAGCACGACATTATTGCCGCTGACACCGTCCAGGCGGAACATGCCGCTGCGCTCGTCATTGACCGAGTTGCCGCGCAGCTCGGCGCGACCGCTGAGCGGGCGGTCCGGGAGTTCGCGCGCGATGCGGCCATCGACCACGTTGACCGCGCCGCCGATCGCGCCGCTGCCGAACAGCAGCGTGGCCGGGCCCTTCAGTACTTCGATCTGGTCGGCCAGGAACGGCTCGGTGCTGGTGGCATGGTCGGCGCTGACCGTGGAGGCATCCATGTTGCCCATGCCGTTGGAGAGCACGGCCACGCGTGGGCCTTCCTGGCCACGGATGATCGGGCGGCCGACGCCCGGGCCGAAGAAGGTGCTCTGCACGCCGGGCAGCTTGGCCACGGTGTCGCCGAGGGTGCCGGCCTTCTGTTCGTCCAGGCGTTCACCGGCGAGCACATCGACCGGACGTGCCAGCGATTCGGCGTCGCCCTGCAGCGGGGAGGCGGTGACCTTGACCGTGGACAGTTCGGTCAGGTGGTGGTCACGTTGGCCGGCATCGTCGGCGGCCAGGGCGAGCGAGGGGATCAGCGCAGCGGCGAGGGCCAGGGACAGGGCGTGGGGCTGGAGGGAGCGGGAAGAGCGCATGGGCAAAGGGTCCGTCGTCAATTGTTACAATGTATCAATGGTGTGGCGCGCGCAGCCCTTGGCGGGGCAGGTACAGCGAGGGGGCGTTACGGGGGAGGAGCGGGGCCGAGGGGTGCGCGTCGGGATTGATGTTATATTATTCCATAACGCTTCGCCGACCCTGCTGGAAGTCATGCCCCTGTTCCCCCGCCTCCGTCATCTGCTCGATCGCTTCGGTGCCACCGGCTCGCTGCTGTGCGCGGTGCACTGCGCGGTGCTGCCGATCCTGCTGGCTGCCGCGCCGTCGCTGGGCCTGTCGGTCTGGCTGGGTGACGGGGTGGAACTGGCCCTGGTCAGCTTCGTCACACTGCTTGGGCTGTTCAGTCTGGTCTGGGGCTACCGTCGACACGGCGCGCTTCGCGCGTTGGGGTTCCTGGTGCCGGGGCTGGTGGCCCTGTGGGCCGGTCTGCTGTACGACCCGCTGCACCATTCGGCGGTGCCGCACGCGGTGGTGATGACGCTCGGCGGCGTGCTGGTGGGGGTGGCGCACCTGGTGAATCTGCGTTTGAACCATGGTCACATCCATGACGCCAGCTGTGCGCATTGAGGCGCTGTGGTAGGCTTCCAGATCGTGCGCGGGGGCGCCTGAGAGGGCGGCCCCGCCGAACCCGTGTCAGTGCGGGGTAATCAGATTCAAGACTAAGGAGTTGACGACATGGGTAAGGGTGACCGCAAGACCGCCAAGGGCAAGCGTTTCAACGCCAGCTACGGCAATTCGCGCTCGCACGTGGTGAGCAAGGTGGCCGTGGGCGCAGCTGCGCCGGTCGCCAAGAAGACCGTTGCCAAGGCGCCGGCCAAGAAGGCCGTTGCCAAGAAGGCTGTCGCCAAGGCCGGTTGATCCCGTCAGGCGGGTCGAAGAAAACGCGGCGCTTGCGCCGCGTTTTTTTTTGGGATTTTTTCAGGTGCAGATCAATTTCCAGATCAAGTTCTGGATCAACAGCCAGATCCAGAACTGCGAGTGCGTGCTTGTGCTGGTTTGGGCAGGTACGGGTGGGTTGGCGGGACACGCCGTAAATACGTCCGTGTAGGCTCCCAAGCCGCATCCATGCGGCTTGAGGGTCCCGCCAACCCACCCGTACCCGCCCTTGACAGTGTCCGGGCGCGCAACGAAACGGCGGAGGAGCACTTCTGCTCTGCTCTGCTCTGCTGTGCTGTGCTGTGCTCTGCTCTGCTCGCCCTCGGCCGTAGGAAAACTGTCGAGGGTGGGGGTGTGTGGGTTSGCGGGACCGTCGTACGCCATGGATGGCGTACGCGAGCCTCCACGGATGGATTTACGGCGTGTCCCGCGAACCCACACGCCCCCGCCCAAACCAGCAAAGGTGCACACTCGCCGCCGTTGCTCCGGCACTGCTTTCAGAACCAAGCCAAGCGAAATACAGGCGGGGCGTTCGGAACGTACTGCGCGATCAACGCAACGCCGGCAACAAGGTCTTCGGATCGCCGTCGTTCGGTGCGGCGGGAATGCCGAGCAGGCGGGTCAGCAGCGGATAGACATCGACGTTGTCGAAACCCGGCAACGTCTCACCCTGCTTGAACGCCGGACCGCGTGCGATGAACACCGCGCGCATGGAGGGCAGTGCGTTGTCATACCCATGCGAACCGCGATCGCCCGGCGTGCGCTTGGCGATGCTCGCGCGCGACAGCGCATTCCAGCCCTCATGCATCTGGCAGACGATCGGCGGAATGCGCGGATTGCTGCCGTAGTGCCAGCGTGCCGGCAGCGTCTGACGCGTCCAGCAGTCGTAGCGCGCATGTGCCCCCAGCAGCACCCGCTCGGCCTCCTGCTGCTTGCCCGGCAATGGCGCGAAACCGACCGACTGGCCGACTGACACATCCTTGGCGATTGACGGATCGACCATGTCTTCCACTGCGATGGTGTGGCCGTCAGCCACGTTCGCCATGCCGTGGTCGGAGACCACGATGACATTCGTGTCCGCATCCAGACCACGCGCCTGCAGGCCATCGAGCAGGCGACCGATCGCCGCATCAACCTCGACCACCGCAGCAGCATATTCGGGCGAATCCGGGCCCTTGTCGTGACCGGCGTGATCGACCTGTTCCATGTACAGCGTGATCAGTTGTGGTGCCTGCGCATCGCGCTGCCCGGCCCAGGCCAGCACCTGGTCGACGCGGTCGGGCAGGGGCACGTTGTTGTCGTAGACGCGCCATTGGCTGGGGCGCACGCCCTGGATGGCCGCTTCGCTGCCCGGCCACGACCAGGTCGCCGTACGCACGCCTGCCTTCTCAGCGCCCACCCAGATCGGCTCGCCGCCCCACCAGCGTGCATCGGTCACGGCCTCGGGCTTGCTCAGGCGGAACGTGCCCAGATCTTCGGCCTGCATGCTGTTGTGGATGATGCCGTGGTGGTCCGGACGCAGGCCGGTCACGATCGTGTAGTGGTTGGGGAAGGTCAGCGACGGATACGACGGCGTCATCCAGCGCGCACGCACACCGTCGCGGACGATGCGGGCCAGATTGGGCGTAATGCCGCGATCGAGCATGTCCGCACGCAGGCCGTCGATGGAGACCAGTAGCAGTTTCGGTCGCGCGCTCGGCGCGGCGTGCGCAGCGGCCGTGTCGAGGGCGACGGGCGCAGTGGAAGGCGAGGTGGCGCAGGCGGCCAGCKTGAGCGTGAGCGTGGCGACGAGCGCCAACGGAAGGCGAACGGAAGTCATCCGGCCATCATAGTTCGCCGTAGTGACGCCGCGAAGACAACCGATGGCACAGGCATCAGGCGAACAACGCATCGCGCTGCGCTTCCAGCTGCAGCAGCGCGGCCTTGGTCGGCAGGCCGCCACCGAAACCGGTGAGCGCACCGCTGCTGCCGATCACGCGGTGGCAGGGCAGCACGATCGGCAGCGGATTGCGCCCGTTGGCGGCGCCGACCGCGCGGCTGGCGGTGGGGTGGCCGATGTGACGCGCCAGGTCGACGTAGCTCCAGGTCTGCCCGAACGGAATATCGGCCAGCGCCTTCCACACGCGCAGCTGGAACGTCGTACCGTGCGGTGCCAGCGGCAGGTCGAACTGCTGGCGCTGGCCGTGCAGATACTGCAGCAACTGCGTGCGTGCATCGCGCAGTGCGTGCGCATCGTGCTGCCACTGCGCGCGACCCTTGGCGTCGTAGCGGTTGTTCTCGAACAGGATGTGGTGGATGCCCTGGCTGTCGCCGGCCACGGTGAGGGGCCCGATCGGGCTGTCGAAGGTGTCGTAGAGCAGCGTCATGGGTTCACTCCGGAAGTGGGGGTGGACAGGTGCCACAGGTGCAGCACGGCATAGGCCCGCCAAGGGCGCCACGCCTGCGAGTGGGCTTCGGTGGCGCGCTCGGTCAGGCGGGTGTCGCCACCCAGCACCTGCTGTAGAACCAGGTCGCCGGCGGGAAACGCATCGGGCAGGGCCAGCGCGCGCAGCGCCATGTAATGCGCCGTCCACGGCCCGATGCCGGGCAGGGCCACGCAGCGTTCGACGAACTGGTCCAGGCGCTGCCCGGCCTGGAAATCCAGGCGGCCCTCGGCCACGGCGGCAGCGACGGCACGCACGGTGGCCGCGCGTGTCTTCGGTAATCCGATCGTTTCCAGCGGTGCATCGGCGAGCGCCTGCGGCGTGGGGAATTGACGGTCCAGGCCCGTCGCCATGCCCTCCAGCACCAGGCCGAAACGATCCACCACGCGGCGTGCCAGGGTGGTGGCCGCCGCGACGCTCACCTGCTGGCCCAGCACCGCGCGCACCGCCACTTCAAAGCCGTCCCAGCCGCCGGGCACGCGCAGGCCGGGGCGCTGTGCGATGCCGCGTGCCAGCAGCGGATCCTTGCCAAGCGTGGCGTGCACGATGCGCAGGTCGGCATCGAGGTCGAAGATGCGCCGGACCCGGCGCACGATCGAGGGAATCGCGCGCGGATCGACCTGGCCCAGCTGCAGCCGCAGCTCCGGGCGCTTGGGATCGGCACTGACCCGGATCACGCTGGGGCGCTCGGGCGGGCCGATCACGCGCTGGTAGCTGTCCTCGTCGATGCACTCGATGCCGGGAATGGCCCGGCGACGCAGGAAGCCGAGCATCGCGGAAAAATCCAGCGGTGGCCGGTAGCCCAGGCGCAGGCTCAGGCTCAGGGTGCCAGCGTCCACGCTGCCGCGTTGGCGTCGGATCGCGGTGGGTGGCATGCCSCAGCCCTCGACGAACGCGGCATTGAAGCGGCGCAGGCTGTTGTAGCCCGACGCCATGGCAACATCGGTGATCGGCAGGGCGGTTTCGGTGAGCAGCTGCTTGGCCAGCAGCAGGCGCCGGGTGGCGTGGATCTGCGCCGGGGCCGCGCCCAGCCGGGCGACGAACAGGCGCTGCAGCTGGCGCGCGCTCAGCCCCAGCCGCGCGGCCAGATCGGCCACCGGCGCATCCTGCAGGAAGCTGTCGTGGATCAACGCCAGCGCGCGCTGCAGGGTTTCATTGCTCAGCGCGTCCTGTGCCTCCGGTGCCAGTTCGGGACGGCAGCGCAGGCACGGCCGGAAGCCGGCCGCCGCCGCTGCGGCYGCGGTGGGGTAGTAGTCGACATTGCTGGGCTTCGGCGGCGGTGCCGGGCACACGGGTCGGCAATAGATGCCGGTGCTGCGCACCGCAGTGAAGAACACGCCGTCGAAACGTGCGTCGCGCGCCAGTCGGGCGCTTTCGCAGGCGGCGTGGTCCAGGGGCAGGGCGGTATCCATGGGCGCCAGTCTATGCCCGGGGCGGCGGTCGGGCTCGCCATTTTCGGACACCAATGCCATCGCGCGACGGCGTGGTTCAGGGCAGGTTGCCGCCAAGCGGGCGCTGCGCACTAGACTGTGCATTCACGTGCCGCTGCGCGCGCTCCTCTGTAGGGATACCGGGTTGTTCATGTTGCTCAAGTCGTGGTGGTTGCCGTTGTTGTGCCTGGGCCTGGCCGGTTGCAGCCAGCTGGAGAATCCGGGCAATGTCACCGCCGCCGACAAGGCGGTGCGGGCGCAGAGTGCCGACGGCGACCACATGGTGTCGATCAACGCCGCCGATGTGCCCGCCCCGCTGCCCGCGCCGCCCAAGCGCGGCGACCAGGGCTGGCCGCAGGCCGCACTGGAAAACGGCAAGGCCTGGGTCAGTTGCGATACCGACTATGCCGGCGCGGCCGGTGATGGCATTGCACTGGAGGCGCTGGATCGCAAGAGCATCGATGCGGCGCTGGCACCGTGCGCCGAACGCGGCCTGGTGCGGGTGCGGTACGCGGGCAAGATCAACCCCGGGTTCTCCGAACTGGTCGCGCGGCTGGCGATGGTGGCCGACGCGCAGCACATCTCCAAGCGCATCCTCGACCTGGATTCCAGCGGCGGCCAGGTCGAAGCGGCGATCGTGGGCGGCGACCGCATCGGCGAATCCAACTGGACCATCTGGATCCGCGAAGGCTCGGTCTGCCACAGCGCGTGTGTGTTCGTACTGGCTGCCGGCGACAACCGCCTGGTGGCCGGCAAGGTCGGCATCCACCGGATGATGCGGATCAGTTCCAAGGCGACCTCGCGCGCCGAGCTCAACCGCGAACTCCACGAGGTCTACGACAACGTCAAGGATTACCTGCAGCGCAACGGCGTGGCGGTGGGCGTGGCCGACCTGATGATGACCGTGCCCAACCGCAGCCTGCGCCTGCTGAGCAGCGAGGAACTGCGCCAGTTCGGGCTGGATGGCACCAACGCGGTGCAGGACGATCTGGAGCGGATCAAGCAGATGCGCAAATGCGGCGATGATTTCGTGCGCCGCAAGGACGCGTTCCTCGTCGCCTTCGACCAGGAGTGCAAGCACGACGGCAGTGAGCTGGAAGCGGTGAACAGCTGCGGGCAGACCCTCAAGCAGCGCTTCGGCTTCCCCGATGTGACCTGCCCGGACGAGAGCCCGCTGTCGGAAATCGATGTGTCCACGCTGTTGCCATCCAGCGTGACGCCGACGCGCGAGGCGCCGACCGAACGCACCGTCGGTGATGCCGGGCAGACACCGACGGAAGCGGCCGAACGCAACTGACGGACCACTCACGGGGTTCCCGTAGACTGGCCTCCTTCTTTCCAGCCAACGGTGTCC
>NZ_JBFULO010000147.1:0-8474 GCF_054049855.1 Stenotrophomonas sp. P5_B8
CCGCTCCGCGGCCGGGGGACATTCGCCGGAAAGGGCCTGGGGGCCCAGCGCCCGACCCGCCGACCGACCGCCGCCCCCCATTTTCTTGACGTACGTCTCACTGCGGAAGGCCAATCCCGACATATCGATAGATGTGTCATCTGGATTGATTAGATTCGGCCGGCGATACCCAATCACAAGGAGACGTAGATGAGGTTGCTCACACCGCTGTCCCTGGGATGCCTGCTGGCATTGGCCGGCACCGCCCAGGCGGATGTATTCATCAATGAACTGCACTACGACGACAGCACGCCGGCCGGCGATGTCGGCGAGGCCATCGAGGTAGTGGCCACCGCCGGGGAGGACCTCAGCGGCTACCGCCTGTACCTGTACAACGGCAGCAACCCGTCGGCGGCAGCGGTCTACGCCAACAACGCGATCCCGTCCGGCACCGCGGCCGGTTGCGGCAAGGCCACCCTGGCCACGGTCACCTACCCCAGCAACGGTATCCAGAACGGGTCCAACGACGGCATCGCCCTGGTCGATGCCAGCGGCAAGGTCGTCCAGTTCATCAGCTACGAAGGCACCATCACCGCCGCAGGCGGCCCCGCGGCCGGCCTGACCAGCCAGAACATCCCGGTCAGCGAGAGCAACAGCACCGCCCCGGGCACGTCCCTGCAGCTGACCGGCAGCGGCAGCCAGTACACCCACTTCACCTGGGCCGAATCGGCCGGGCAGACCTTCGGCGCGTGCAACAACGGCCAGACCTTCAGCGGCACCGGCGGCAGCGGCCCCAATACCCCGCCCTCGGTCAGCGCCACCACCCCCGAACAGGGCGCCAGCACCTTCCCGTCGGCCGCCGATCTCAGCGTGACCTTCAGCGAGACGGTCAACCTGGCCAGCGGCGCCTTCGTGCTCAGCTGCGGGCAATCCGGTACGGTGCCGCTGACCCACGCCAGCAGCGGCAGCCGGTTCACCCTGTCCACCAACACTGCGCTGATCGCCGGCGAAGCCTGCCGCTTCGACATCCGCGCCACCCGCGTCAGCGATGCCCAGGGCGCCCATCCCGCTGCCGATACCCGCATCGCCTTCACCGTGGCCACCACCACCGGCAATCCGGACCCGGGCAATCCCGGTAATCCCGGCGAGTACTACTCGCGGGTCAACACCAGCAACCCCAGCCAGCTGCGCTGCTCCCTGCACGAGACCATCAAGGGCCACACCGCCTACCCGTACAGTGGCTCCGGCACCAGCACCTGGACCATCCTGGAGATCGCCGATGAGGATCCCAACAACAGCGGCAAGATCCTCGATGCCTACCGCAACCACAGCTACACCAAGGTCAGTGGTCGGGCGGGTACCGGCAGCGGCCTGACCTACAACCGCGAGCACACCTGGCCGAACTCGCTGGGCTTTGCCAGCACCACCGGCGACAAGGGCCTACCGTATGCGCCCTACACCGACACCCACATGCTGTACCTGACCGATGCGCAGTGGAACGCCGACCGCGGCAACAAGCCGTTCGGCAAGTGCGACAGCAACTGCGGCGAGCGCGCCACCGAGGCCAACAATGGCGTGGGCGGCGGCAGCGGCGGCTACCCGGGCAATTCCAACTGGGTGCGTACCCCCGACGGCAACACCGGCACCTTCGAGGTGTGGGGCCGACGCAAGGGCGACATGGCGCGGGCAGTGATGTACATGGCGATCCGCTACGAGGGGGGCAAAGACGCCAAGACCGGCCAGTCCGAGCCGGACCTGGAACTGACCGACGACCGCAGCAAGATCGTCAAAACGGCCGCATCGCCGGCCTACATGGGCCTGCTCTCGACCCTGATCGAGTGGCATCTGTCCGACCCGCCGGATGCGGCCGAACGCGCCCGCAATGAAGTGATCTACAGCTTCCAGGGCAACCGCAATCCGTTCATCGACCACCCCGAATGGGCCACCCCGGGCCTGTTCACCTCGGCCAAGCCGACCAGCTGCCAGCTGCTCAACTGAGCCCTCCCGACCGGCGCCGCAATGGCGCCGATCGGACCATCCGGGTCTGGCGGTCCTATACTCKGCGGTCATGTCGACCGCCGATCCCGTCTTTCTGCTGTTCACCACCTGCCCCGACGCGGACACCGCGACGCGGTTGGCGCGTGCCCTGGTGGAAGAACGCCTGGCCGCGTGCGTCACCCGCCTGGACGGGGCGCACGCCACCTACCGCTGGCACGGGGAGATCAACGAGGACCACGAGGTCCAACTGCTGATCAAGACCACCGGCAGCCGCCTGGACGCGGCCATCGCGCGGCTGCAGGCACTGCATCCGTATGAACTCCCGGAGTGCATCGCGGTCGAAACCCGCGCTGGCCTGCCGGCGTACCTGGATTGGATTCGGGCACAGACCCGAGAGGAAATTGATTGATGACGCTGTTTCGTCGTGTTGCCGCGCTGTGCGCGTTGTTCGTGGTGGCCCTGCCGGCGCTGGCCGTCAGCGAGAAAGACCTGCTGCCGGTGGACGAGGCGTTCGGGCTGACCGCGCAGGCGCGTGATCGCGACCGCATCGAGGTCAGCTGGAAGATCGCCCCGGGCTACTACCTGTATCGCCACCGCACCACCGTCAAGCCCGACGCCGGCTTCAGCGCCGAGGCGCTGCAGATGCCCGCCGGCAAGAAGCACCACGACGATTTCTTCGGCGAGGTGGAAACCTACCGCGAGCGGCTGACCGCCGTATTGCCGGGCAAGGCCGAGGACGGCACCGACACGGTGACGCTGGAGATCCGTTACCAGGGCTGCGCCGATGCCGGCGTGTGCTATCCGCCGCAGAAGCGCAGCGTGAAGGTGAAACTGCCCGGCGGCACCGCCGGTGCCGCCTCTGCATCGGCCGCGACCGCGCCCGCACTGACCGCGCCCTCGCCGTTCAACAACCCGCTGGCCGGCAACGCCGGCAGCGGCCTGCGCCTGCCCGGCACCAGCAGCAGCCAGTCACTGCCGCTGCCGTCCGAGCGCGCGTTCGGCTTCGATGCGATCGTCGACGATGGCAATACCGTGCTGCTGCGTTTCAGCCCGGCACCGGGCTATTACCTGTACCGCGATCGCACCTCGCTGAAGCTGGAAGGCGCCAACGGCATCCGCCCCGACAAACCGCTGTGGCCGGCGGCCAAGTCGCACCGCGACGAGCACTTCGGCGATGTGGCGGTGTATTTCGACCAGGTCGACGTCAAGCTGCCGCTGCGCCGCAGTCGCGCCGACGCGCAGGACACCACCCTGGTGATCACCTTCCAGGGCTGCCAGACCGACGGCATCTGCTATCCGCCGATGACCCGCCGGGTGAAGCTGTCGCTGCCGGCGGGCAAGGTCAACGCCACTGCAGGCGAGGCGGCGCACACCAATGAAGTGATCGCCCCGCTGCCGGGCAAGGACAAGCGCGCGCAGGCACGTGAACGCGACAGCGCCGGCCTGGCTACCCAGCCGATGCTGATCCGCCCGAACGCCCCGGCCACCGATGCGACCACTGCCGTCGGCAGGCCCGATGCCAGCGCCGACAACGCGCAGCGCACCCGACCGCCGGGCGACGATGCCGCGCCGACCACGCTGATCGGCGCGCTGCTGCTGGCGCTGGTGGGCGGGCTGATCCTCAACCTGATGCCATGCGTGCTGCCGATTCTGTCGTTGAAGGTGCTCGGCGTGGCGCAGAGCGGTGAAAGCCGCCAGCGCGCGCGCAGCCATGCGCTCTGGTACACCGCCGGCGTGCTGGTGGCCTTCGCCGCGATCGGCGCGCTGGTGCTGGCCCTGCGTGCCGCCGGCCAGGCTGCGGGCTGGGGCTTCCAGCTGCAGCACCCGTGGTTCATCGCCGCGCTGGTGTACCTGATGTTCACCGTCGGCCTGAGCCTGTCGGGGGTGTTCACCCTGGGCGGCAGCCTGGGCGGCATCGGCCAGTCGCTGGCCTCGCGCAGCGGTCCGGTCGGTGATTTCTTCACCGGCGTGCTGGCCTGCGTGGTGGCCAGCCCGTGCGTGGCCCCGTTCATGGGCCTACCGCTGGCCTACGCATTCACCGCCAGTACGCTCCCGGCGATCCTGGTGTTCCTGGCGCTCGGCCTGGGCCTGGCGTTGCCATTCCTACTGATCGGCTTCGTCCCCTCGCTGGCCAAGCGCCTGCCACGCCCCGGCGCGTGGATGGAAACACTCAAGCACGTGCTGGCCTTCCCGATGTACGGCACCGCACTCTGGCTGCTGTGGGTGCTGGGCAAGCAGCGCGGGGTGGACGCGATGACCCTGGTGCTGGGTGGGCTGGTGGTACTGGCGCTGGCGCTGTGGTGGTTCGAACGCAGCCGCTGGCGCAGCCAACGCGTGGGCGGCCTGCTGGCGCTGCTGCTGCTGCTGGCCGCGCTGGTGCCGGTGTGGGGCGTGACCCGCCTGGTGCCGCCGGCCAAGGCCGCGGCGGTCGCCAGCGACAACGTGGTGGCCTATTCGCCGCAAATGCTCGACCGGCTGCGCCAGGACAACCGCGTGGTGTTCGTCAACATGACCGCCGACTGGTGCGTGACCTGCAAGGCCAACGAGCGCACGGTGCTGGGCACCGATGCCTTCCACGACACCCTGCGGCGTACCAATGCGGTGTACATGCGCGGCGATTACACCAACGTCGATCCGGAAATCACCGCGTTCCTGGATGAGCACAAGGCCGTGGGCGTGCCGCTGTACGTGGTGTACGGCCCCGGCGCGCCGCCGACCGTGCTGCCGACCGTGCTGACCCAGGCGATCGTCGAAGAAGCCCTGCTGCGCACCGCCCGATGAGCCTGCGGCCGCCACGCCAGACGGTGGTGGTGGCCGCGTTTGCCGCGCTGGTCGGGATCGGCACGGGGGCGTGGTTCTTCAACCGCACGTTGCCAGAGCCCCCGGCGCTGCCACCGCGCGTGGTGGCGGCAGGAGCCGGCATCGGTGATGCCCTGCCGCCCATCACGCTGCCGGATATCGATGGCCGCACGATCGACCTGGCCAGCCTCCGCGGCCGACCGCTGCTGATCAACGTCTGGGCCAGCTGGTGCGCCCCGTGCGTGGAAGAAATGCCGGCCCTGGCCACCTTTGCGGCCGGGCAACCGGCGGACGGCGTGCAGGTGGTCGGGCTGGCGCTGGATACGGCCGATGAAGTGCGCGACTTTTTGACACGGGTGCCGGTGGGCTACCCGATCGTGCTGGATACGCCCGGCCCGGCCGATGCAAGCGTGCGTCTGGGCAATGCGCAGGGGTTGTTGCCCTACTCGGTGCTGGTCGCGGCCGACGGGCGCATCGTCAAGCAGAAGCTGGGCCCGTTCCAGGCCGGTGAGATCGAGGCTTGGGCAAGGCACTGAAGGGCAACGCGGCGCATTGCAGGCGCTGGGGCCGCGATGCATGGCGTCGCGTTACCGTTTGGCCGGGTCTTGACCCCTGTCGCGACACGCCCAACAACGACGAGATCAACTCTCTTTAGCTTCTGGGCTGGGGGACGCTACGCCAGGGGCCTACCGGCTGCGACGCGGCCCCAACGCTCGCGACAGACCCGAACGAAGGCACAGCCCAGATGTAAGAAGGACCTTATTTGAACCAGCGCCGCAGGTAACGCGCGGTCGCGCCGGTGGTGGCGCGGCTGACCTGCGCGGGCGTGCCTTCGGCGACGATCGTACCGCCCTGCTCGCCCGCGCCCGGGCCGACGTCGATCACCCAGTCCGCATCGGCGACCACGCGCAGATCGTGTTCGACCACCACCACCGTGTTGCCGGCGTCGACCAGCCCGTGCAACTGCGCCATCAGCTTGTCCACATCGGCCGGATGCAGGCCGGTGGTGGGCTCGTCCAACACGTACAGGCTGCTGCCGTGCTGACTGCGCTGCAGTTCGGTGGCCAGTTTGATCCGCTGCGCCTCGCCGCCGGACAGCTCGGTGGCCGGCTGGCCCAGCCGCAGGTAGCCCAGGCCGATATCGCGCAGCAACTGCAGCGGGCGCTGCACCGGCACTTCTTCGGCGAAGAACAGCAGGGCTTCCTCCACCGTCATCGCCAGCACTTGGGCGATGTTGCGGCCGTTCCATTCCACTTCCAGGGTCTTGGCGTTGTAACGCTGGCCGTGGCAGGTCGGGCATGGCGCATAGACACTGGGCATGAACAACAGCTCGACATGCACGAAGCCTTCGCCTTCGCAGGTATCGCAGCGGCCTTGGGCGACATTGAACGAGAATCGGCCGGCGCTGTAGCGACGTGCCTTGGCCATCCGCGTGGCGGCGAACAACCGGCGCACGTGGTCGAACAGCCCGGTATAGGTGGCGAGGTTGGAGCGCGGCGTGCGCCCGATCGGTTTCTGGTCGACGTTGACCAGACGCTTGATCGCCTTGGCGCCGGCATGCAGGCGGCCACGGGTGCGTTCGATGCTGCTGGGCACCGGCAGCTCGCTGTCCACCTCTTCCACCACCGGCTCGTGGCCGAGGTGCTCGCCGACCAGCTCTACCAGTGCCTGGCTGACCAGACTGGATTTGCCCGAGCCGGACACACCGGTAACGGCAGTGAACGCGCCAAGCGGGAAGCGTGCATCCAGGCCATGCAGGTTGTTGCGGTGGATGCCGCGCAGTTCGAGCCAGCCCGAGGGCGTGCGCGGCGTGCGCCGTTCACCGCGGCCGGTCTCGAACAGGTACGGCGCGGTGACCGAGGCCTTCACCGTGCGCAGGCCGTCGGGCGGGCCGCTGTAGAGCACCTGCCCGCCATGCTGGCCGGCGCCGGGACCCACGTCGACCAGCCAGTCCGCCCGCCGCAGCATCTCCAGATCGTGCTCGACCACGAACAGCGTATTGCCACCAGCCTTGAGCTGGTCCAGCGCGCGGTACAGCGCCTCGCCATCGGCCGGATGCAGGCCGGCGGTGGGCTCATCGAGCACGTACACCACGCCGAACAGGCTGGAGCGGATCTGCGTGGCCAGGCGCAGGCGCTGCAGTTCGCCGGGCGAAAGCGTCGGGGTGGCGCGGTCCATCGACAGATAGCCCAGCCCCAGGTCCTGCAGGGTGGCGATGCGCTCGACCAGGTCGTGGGCGATGCGTTGAGCGGCGATGCGCTTTTCTTCGGACAGATCCGGGGTGCGGCGCACATCGCTCCCGCCCACGTGCGAGGGGCCACCGGCAGCCGCGCGCGCCCGCAGCGCCTTGCGACCGGCCGCGCGGCTACAGGTGGCCGCCGTGGTGGGCGCATCGAAGCGGCCTTCGGCGGCTGGGCGCAGCGCATCGGCCATGGCACTGAGCGAGAGCTGCGACAGCGCGCCGATATCCAGCCCGGCAAAGGTCACCGACAGCGCCTCGCGCTTGAGCCGTTTGCCGTCGCAGACCGGGCAGGCGGTGCCGACCATGTAGCGGGCCACGCGCTTTTTCATCATCGCGCTCTGCGTGGTGGCGAAGGTGTGCAGCACGTAGCGGCGTGCACCGCTGAAGGTGCCCATGTAGCTCGGCTCTTCCTTGCGGCGCAGCGCGGCGCGGGTTTCGGCCGGAGTGAAACCGGCATACACCGGCGCCACCGGTTGCTCTTCGGTGAACAGGATCCAGTCGCGCTGCTTCTTGGGCAGGTCGCGCCACGGGATGTCCACGTCGTAGCCAAGGGTGACCAGGATGTCGCGCTGGTTCTGTCCATGCCAGGCCGGCGGCCACGCGGCGATGGCGCGTTCGCGGATGCTCAGCGACGGGTCGGGCACCATCGACTGCTCGGTCACCTCATACACATGGCCCAGGCCGTGGCAGTTCGGGCAGGCACCCTGCGGGGTGTTGGGCGAGAAGTCTTCGGCGTACAGCATCGGCTGCCTGGCCGGATACGTGCCGGCACGCGAATACAGCATGCGCAGCAGGCTGGACAACGTGGTCACGCTGCCCACGCTGGAGCGCACGCTGGCGGTGCCGCGCTGCTGCTGCAGCGCCACCGCCGGCGGCAGGCACTCGATCGCATCCACGTCCGGCACGCCGACCTGGTCGATCAACCGGCGCGCGTAGGGCGACAACGACTCCAGGTAGCGGCGCTGCGCCTCGGCATACAGCGTGCCGAAGGCCAGCGACGACTTGCCGGAGCCGGAGATGCCAGAGAACACCACCAGCGCATCGCGCGGGATGTCGACATCGACATCCTTGAGGTTGTGTTCGCGGGCACCACGGACGCGCACGAAGGCGTCCGTGGCGGCGGAGGTGCGGGGCTTGCGACGGGTGCTCATGCACGCAGGATAGTGAGCGCACGCGCAAGCGGCCAGTGAAGGGACGTGAGTGCCGCGTGTGCTATGCCGCCGCCCTGGCGACCCGACGGGTGCCGGAACGCTCCACCACGAAGGCGTCCACCGCCTCGGACAACAGCGCCGCCTGGCGTTCCATCGCATGTGCCGAGGCCGAGGCTTCTTCCACCAGCGCGGCGTTCTGCTGGGTACTGCCATCCATCTGCAGCAGCGYCTGCCCAACCTGTTCGATGCCGGCGCTCTGCTGCTGCGAGGCGGCCGAAATGCTGGCCATGATCGCGCTGACCTGC
>NZ_JBFULO010000148.1:0-8474 GCF_054049855.1 Stenotrophomonas sp. P5_B8
GAGCCGGCCAGCGGCCGGCACTACCGTTGGCCGTCAACCGACGGCCGGTACCTGGGGTTTATTTCAGGCGGTTCAACACCTCGGCCAGCTCGTCGGCCAACGGCGCGTTGAGCAGGTACGGGGTCTTGCCGTTGTCGAGGAAAAACTCCAGCGAGGCCGCGTGCAGGAACAGGCGTTTCAGCCCGATCTGGTCACGTAGGCGCTTGTTGACGTCCGGATCGCCGTACTTGTCGTCACCGGCCACCGGATGACCCAGATGCTGGGCGTGCACGCGGATCTGGTGGGTGCGGCCGGTTTCGATGCGCACCTCGCAGTACGAATGCCCGCCCTTGCGCTCCAGGACCTTGAAGTGGCTGATCGATTCTTTGCCGATCGGATTGACCTGGACGTGACGCTCGCCGCCCTGGCGAAGCCCCACATGCAGCGGCGCGTCCACGGTCATCGTGCCGTCGGGCATGCGCCCCACCAGCAGGGTCAGGTAGTGCTTGCGGATGCCCGAGCCGTGGTCTTCACGCAGCAGCGCCTGCAGCTCGCTCAGCGCCGACCGCTTCTTTGCCACGATCAGCAGCCCCGACGTGTCCCGGTCCAGCCGGTGGACCAGCTCCAGGGTCTTGCCGGGCCGCAGCGCGCGCAGGGTTTCGATCGCGCCGARGCTGATCCCGCTGCCGCCGTGGCTGGCCACGCCGGACGGCTTGTTCAGCGCCAGCAGCCGATCGTCTTCGAACACGATGGCATCTTCCAGCCGCTTCATGAACGCGGCGGGCGGACCGGCTTTATCTCCTTCTTCATTGAGACGGACCGGAGGCACGCGCACCTCATCGCCGGGCTCGAGCTTGCGCTCTGCCTTGGCGCGGCCGCCGTTGACCCGGACCTGGCCACTGCGGACGAGCTTGTAGATCAGGCTGCGCGGTGCACCCTTGAGCTGGCCGAGCAGGAAGTTGTCCAGGCGTTGCCCTGCCCGGTCGGCCGGGACAGTGAGGATACGTACGCTGGTCATGGCTTCAGCGGCTTTCGGGGTGGGCTCGGTAACGGTCATTGGCCTTTTATTCTGTTACACTCGGCGGGCGAGATAAGGGATTGATTTCGTTGGAAGTTGCTCTGGGCCAGAAGCCCGACTTCCCTCGATTCCGGCACAGTGCGCAGCCACCGCCCCCGGGGCGGCCATGTTAGCGGCTCACCGGCGGTCCCGGCCATCGCCGGATGCCTGACAAGCGTCTGAGCTGAAAAACATGTCCCTGTGGCGCTCCAGCCTGGCTGAAAGCTGCCTCCGGCCCCGTTACACCCAAACCAAAACAAATGAAGCGCTCCCGCGGCCTGCCGTGGTGTTGTAGCGCTGGAAACCCAAGCCGCCCTCCCCGCGCCTGCGCGATGGGCGACGAAGCGTGACCAGAAGCGAAACCCCATGGCGTTCCGCGCGGTAGCAGCGCGCGAGGAACGCAAGAATGAAGCGAATGCTGATCAATGCCACGCAGGCCGAAGAGCTGCGGGTAGCCATCGTGGATGGCCAGACGCTGTACGACATCGACATCGAACAGCCGTCCAAGGAACAGAAGAAGTCGAACATCTACAAGGGCCGCATCACGCGCCTTGAACCTTCGCTGGAAGCGGCCTTCGTCGAGTACGGTGCCGACCGCCATGGCTTCCTGCCGCTGAAGGAAATCTCCCGCGATTACTTCCAGGCTGGCGTCGACCCGAACAAGGCCGGCATCCGCGAGCTGCTGCGCGAGGGCCAGGAAGTGGTGGTCCAGGTCGACAAGGAAGAGCGTGGCAACAAGGGCGCCGCCCTGACCACGTTCATCTCCCTGGCCGGCCGCTACATGGTGCTGATGCCGAACTCGCCCACCGCTGGCGGCGTCTCGCGTCGCATCGAGGGTGAAGACCGCGCCGCGCTGAAGGAAGCGCTGGACAAGCTGAACATCCCCGACGACATGGGCGTGATCATCCGCACCGCCGGCGTCGGCCGTGATGCCGAAGAGCTGCAGTGGGACCTGGATTACCTGCTGCAGGTGTGGAAGGCCATCGCCGAAGCGGCGCTGACCAAGCCGGCCGCGTTCCTGATCTACCAGGAGTCGCGCCTGATCGTTCGCGCCCTGCGCGACTACCTGCGCGCCGACGTCGGCGAGATCCTGGTGGACACCCAGGAGCTGTACGACACCGCCCGTGAGTTCATGCAGCAGGTGATGCCGCAGACCCTGCGCAAGCTCAAGCATTACACCGACGACATCCCGCTGTTCAACCGCTTCCAGATCGAATCGCAGATCGAAGGCGCGTATGAGCGCAACGTGCGCCTGCCGTCCGGCGGCTCGATCGTGGTCGACCAGACCGAAGCGCTGACCGCCATCGACGTCAACTCCTCGCGCGCCACCAAGGGCAGCGACATCGAGGACACCGCCTTCCAGACCAATCTGGAAGCGGCCGAAGAAGTGGCCCGCCAGCTGCGCCTGCGCGACCTTGGCGGCCTGGTGGTCATCGACTTCATCGACATGGCCTCCAACAAGCACCAGCGTGAAGTCGAGAACCGCCTGCAGAACGCGCTCAAGTACGACCGTGCGCGCGTGCAGCTGGGCCGCATCTCGCGCTTCGGCCTGATGGAGATGAGCCGCCAGCGCCTGCGTCCGAGCCTGGGGGAATCCAGCCAGATCGTGTGCCCGCGTTGCGACGGCCATGGCCGCATGCGCAGCGTCGAGTCGATGTCGCTGTCGATCATCCGCGTGGCCGAAGAGCATGCGATGAAGGAGAACACCGGGCAGGTGCTGGTCCAGGCCCCGGTGGAAATCGCCAACTACCTGCTCAACGAGAAGCGCAGCGCCCTGCGCGAGATCGAACAGCGCCATGACGCGCCGATCGTGATCGTCGCCGACGAACAGCTGCATACCCCGCACTACGAAGTCACCCGCCTGCGCGAGAACGAGCTGGGCGAAGAAAGCGGCAAGCCGAGCTACCAGCGCGGCACCCCGCGCAAGCTGCCGGTACACGCGCTGACCAAGGCCCAGCTGAACATCCCGGCTGCCCCGGTGGTGACCCAGGTCAAGCACAGCCAGCCGGCCCCGGTGCGCGAAGCGCCGGAACCGGAAGCCGCGCCGATCCCGGTCGCCCCTGTGGTGGTGGCCGCACCGGCCGCCACCGGCGTGGTCGGTTGGCTCAAGCGCATCTTCGGCGGCGAGCCGGCCCCGGCCGCTGCACCGCAGCCGAGCGGTCGTCCTGTCCAGGACGGCAACCGCAACAACCGCAACAAGGATCGCAACAAGGACCGCAACGGCGGTCGTCGCGATGAGCGTGGCGAGCGTGGCGGCAACGGTCAGGGCCAGGCCCAGGGCCGTGGCAACAAGGACCGCGCCGAGCGTGGCGAACGTGGCGGCAAGAACGAGCGCCGCGACGAGCGTCGCCAGGACGTGGCCGCACCGGCCGCAGCCGCTGCACAGGTGCAGGCACCGGGCCAGGGCAAGCCGCGCGGTGAGCAGCAGCCCAAGCAGCCGCGTAACGAACAGCAGCAGCCCAAGCTGAAGCAGCCCCGCCAGAACCAGAACCCGCAGCAGCCCAAGCCGCAGCAGGGTGAGGGTGACAAGCCGGCCGCCAGCGAGAGGCCGGCCCGTCAGCCACAGGCCGATGCGCCCAGGCCGGTCGACACCGCCGCACCCGTCGCCGATGCCGCCGTGCTTGCCGCCGCGGCGGTGACCGGTGCCGACGGCGGCGCGCCGCATGCAGCCGTACAGCAGGACGACAGCGCCCCGCACGCAGCCTCCGCTGCGACCGAGGAAGCCGCGCTGACCACCGGTGAAGCCGGTGAGCAGACCGACGGCCCGGGCAATGCCGACGACGCCAACGGTGATGGCGGCTCGCGTCGTCGTCGCGGCCGTCGCGGTGGCCGTCGCCGTCGTCGTGGCAATGGCGACTCGGCAACGGGCAGCGAAGGCTTGAACGATGACGCCGGTCTGGACGACGACGGTGACGACCAGGATGGCGACCAGGACGGTGCAGATGCCGCCCGGGCCGAACGTCCGGCCGCCAACAACGGTCAGCCACAGCCGGAGTTCGACTTCGACGACGACAGCGGCAATGCGCCGGCCCCGACCGCACCGGTCCAGGCCCCGCGCCCGGCCCCGGTGGCTGCTGTCGCCGCCGCTGCACCGCTGGCCGTGGTGAGCAGCCCGGTGGTGACCGCCGGCCACGCCGAGGCCAGCCCGGCCCCGGAAGCGGCCGCACCGTCGTACACCGACCGCGTGCCGTTCGTGGAATCGCCGACGCCGGCGCCGGCCGTGGTGCAGACCCCGAAGCCGGCCGCCGCGCCGCATGCCGAAGCGCCGAAGGTTGCCTACGCTGCCCCGGTTGTCGAGACGCCGAAGGCGGTTGAAGCTGCTCCGGCTGTCGAGACCCCGAAGGCCGCTGAAGCTGCCCCGGTTGTCGAAGCCCCGAAGGCGGTTGAAGCTGCTCCGGTTGTCGAGGCCCCGAAGGCCGTTGACGCTGCCCCGGTTGTCGAGACCCCGAAGGCGGTTGAAGCTGCCCCGGTGGTCGAGACCCCGAAGGCGGTTGAAGCCGCTCCGGTTGTCGAGACCCCGAAGGCGGTTGAAGCTGCTCCGGTTGTCGAGACCCCGAAAGCGGTTGAAGCTGCCCCGGTTGTCGAGACCCCGAAGGCCGTTGAAGCTGCCCCGGTTGTCGAGGCGCCGAAGACTGTCGAGGCGGCACCCGCCGCCGTGACCGTCGACGCCAGCCACGAGGCCCGTCCGGTGCAGTCGAGCATGCTCGACGYCGCGGTCGATCCGATCCAGGCAGCGCCGGAAAAGGTGGCACCGGCTCCGGCCGCCCGTGTCGAGGCCACCCCGGTGGTGCACAACGGCCAGCTGTTCGGCACTGCCGCCAGTGACGCCCCGGCCAGCACCGATGCAGCTGCCCAGGCCGCACAGGCCGAGGCCCGCGAGGACATCCCGACCGATGTCGCGCAGACCGACGCCACCGACAAGCAGGATCAGGAAAAGAACGACAAGGCCTGATCCCGCCCACGCGGTACGCAACACCCAGACAGCGGCCTTCGGGCCGCTGTCTGCGTTTGGGGATCACGGAGGCTGTGGCATGCTCGGCCGATGCTGCGATCCATCTCCCTGCCCGCCTGTGTGTTGTTGCTCTGCACGGTGGCTGCGTGCCGCCCTGCCCCTGCGCCGGCACCTCCCCTCAGCGACGCGGCCATCGCGGTACGCGATGCATTGCCGGAGGATCGGTTCCGCGGCCAGCTCGGCGGCGCGCCCGTGGAACTGCTGGCGCGGGACTGCACGGTGTTCGGGGTCGCGCGCGGGCCTGGCCAGGACGTCACCTTGACCGAAGTGCTGGCGCCGGAGCCCTATCCGTTCTTTACCGGCTGCGAGCGGCAGTCGCTGCGCGAAGAGGACGGTGCAGTGATTGCGGTGCTGGGTCGACGTGCGTTCGGTGCGGGCGGCTGCTGCGCCACGGGCGGCACCTGGCGGACGCGCAATGGACAGTCCTGGGAGAAGATCAGCGGGCAGGCGATTCCGTAGCGCGTTTGCGTTTCCGGACACCGGGTGGAATGCGGCCACGCATGCCGTGGCTCTACCGGGCCGTCCGCCGCGTCGGCGCGTTTCAGGGCGTGCTGGCGGCCGGGGTGCCCGGCGACGGGGCGAACTGCAGGCGCGTCCACACCCCGTAGTGGTCCGATGCCCAGCGCCCTTCGGCGTAGGGCTGGTCGAACAGGATCTTCGCTTCGCGGGCGAGCAGCCGGTCCTGCTGGAAGAAAATGTGGTCGATGCGCGACGGCGCCTGGTAATAGTGCCGGTTGAGCGTACTGACCTGGGCCAGTTCGTTGTTGACGTGCACGCTGCCGAAGCTGTCGCCGTACTGGTTGCGCAGCGCGCTCAGGTCGCCGGCATCCACCAGCGCGTTGAAGTCGCCGGCGATCACCACCGGGGCATCACCGGCGGTACCGGCAATGAAGGTGAGCAGATCGGCGACCTGTTCGGCACGGATGCGGCTGCCGGTTTCGTCCGAGCGTTCGTTGAGATGGGTGGCGTAGACATTCACCGGCCTGCCGTTCACGTCGATGCGCAGATGCGCGACGGTGCGGTAGTCGCCCCGCGGCGCGAGCAGATGGTCGTTGCGCGCCAGCACCTTGCGCCGGGTCAACAGCGCGTTGCCATAGCGCTTGAAGCGCCCCGGCGGATCGGTGGACACGAACTGGTAGTCGTAGCCGAGCCGGCGTGCCAGCCACGCGGCCTGGTTGCGCACGTTCGGCTTCTGGATCACTTCCTGCAGCGCGATCGCATCGGGGCGCAGCGCCTGCAGTTCGCGCAGGATCACCTTGCGCCGCGCCGGCCAGTTTTCCCGGTCGTGATGCAGGTTGAAGGTGACCATGCTCATGCCCGGCCCGGCGCTGGCCGCCGTACCCGGCGCCGTCGTGACCGCCGCAACCGGTGTCGGCTCGGCCGCGTGCACGACGCCGCTGAGCAGGCACGCCACGGCCAGGGCATGGACAAACGCACGGCGCGCGCGTGCAGTGAAAGCAGACGTCCGCATTACTGTGCCTTGCGTTCTGCGCGACGTACCGAAGACGGCACGTCGATCTCGACCTTGGCCGGCACCTGGGTGATGCGCAGCTCGCCATTCAACCACTGTGCCGGTTCGCCGTTGACCAGGGTGTCGCCCGGTTCGCCACTGTACGGCCAGCGCAGGATGACCCCGCCCTGCGGCGGCACCACGCCGGCCGCGACCTCCAGCACCAGCTGCTTGTCGCTACGGCTCAATGCGTAGCTGAGCTGCCCGTTCGGCGTACGCAGGCCTTTGATCGCCACGCCTTTGCCATCCAGCCAGCGCGACGGCACGCCGGCGGCGAGCACCAGGCTGTCGTCGACATCACGGTTGTAGGCGAACATGTCCAGCGCCGAGCGCACGAAGTCCGAGGCCACCCAGGCATGCGGCAGGTCGCCGACGAAGAACGGCTTGCGCGGGGTATGCGAGACCACTTCGGCCCACTGGTTCCAGGCCTGCGGCGCGCGGTCCTTGAAGAAGAACTCGGTGGCCTGCCAGGCGCGGTCGCGCCAGCCCAGGCGCACGAACGCGGCCACGTTGCGCCACTCGTAGGGGGTGTAGTCCTTCCACTCGCGCTTGCCGTCGCGGCGTTCCACGAACTGCGTCCAGTACCGCTCGAAGGTGTTGTCCAGGTACGGCTGTGGCAGGCGCCCCTGTTCGCCACCCGGGGCCAGCGCGATGGTGGTCGAGGTGGCGTCGAAATCGCCCAGCTCGGCCGAACCGGGCAGGTAGTCGATCTTGTGCTGGGCCACCGCCGCCTGCAGCGAGGCCGCGAGGTCGTCACGGAACTGGTCGCGCGAGGCGCTGATCTGCATGGCCTCGGCCTTGCCCAGCGTGCTGGCGATGATCGCCGCATCCTTGTAGCCGCGCAGCGCCCAGAAATTGTCCCAGTACGAGTGCATCGGCTTGGCCGAGTAGCCTTCGTGGCTGATCGACACCGGCATCATCCCGTAGAAGGCCGGATTACGCGCGCGGTTCTCCTCGGTGCGCTCGCTCAGGCGCAGCTGCTCCATGTAACCGTAGGCGCCCTGCACGTGCGGCCACATCGCCTCCAGGAAGGTGCTGTCGCCGGTATAGCGCCAGTACTCGGCAATGTTGAAGATCAGCTCGCCATGGCTGTCGTTCTCCGGCACCGGATCGCTGCCGCGCGCATCCACGCAGCACGGCACCTTGCCGTTGTCGAACTGATGCGGCGCATACCAGCTGACGTACTCGCGCACCGCATCGCTGCGGCCCATGCGCAGCAGGCCTTCGGAAATCATCGCCCCGTCGCGGATCCAGCTGCGCGAATACGACCGCGTGCCCGGCTGGATGCTCGGGCCGATCCGCGAGATCAGCATGTGCGCCAGCGCGGTGCGCAGGGTGTCGGCCAGCGGCTTGCCGGCGGCGGGCACCTGCAGGGTCACCTGGTCCAGCTTGGTGCGCCACATCGAGGCCACGGTCTGCTGCGCCTTGGCCGCGTCGAAGTCCTTGGGCATGGTCCACGCGCCGGTCTGCGGCAGCACCAGCGCGACCTCGCGGCTCTGGCCCGGTTCCAGCTTCCAGCGGTACACCAGTGCGCCGGAGGCCAGGCCGGTGGGATCGCGGACCTCGGTGGTGGTCGGCAGCTTGCCGCTGGCCAGGTGCACCACGTCCAGCTTGCTGTCGAAGGTGGTGGCGAAGGTGGCGTCCGGCGCCTGCGCCGGGTACACGCGCGGGGTGCCGTTGACCTCGACGTCGCTGGCCTCCACCGACAGGTTGTCGATGCGGCTGAAGCCGCCGACGGTGTTGAGGAACTGGGTGGGCGGATTGACCTGCCACGGGCGCACGGCCAGTGCCAGGGTGTATTCGTGGGCGACCTTGTCCGGGTTGCGCAGGGTGTARCGACCGACCAGCTGCGCCTTGTCGGGGGTGCCCTGCACGAAGCCGGTGACCTGCAGCGCGGCCTTGTCGTGGCTCCAGTC
>NZ_JBFULO010000149.1:0-8452 GCF_054049855.1 Stenotrophomonas sp. P5_B8
CATTCCATCAGGGCGCGATGCTCGGCCAAGGACTGCGCCATGCGGCCGGGGGTCAGCAACTGCCGGCCGCGATGCATCTTCAGGATGCGGTGCAGGTCGTGGGTGACGCGTATCAGCCACGGGTTCCCGGCATGGGTCTGCAGGCTCTCGTGAATCAGGTAGTTGTTGCGGTAATACTCGGCCAGGTCGCCCGCAGCGGCGGCGGCCTCCATCGCGTCATGCAGCGCTTGCAGCTGGACCACGCCCTCCTCATCGATGCGCTTGACCGCCTCGTGCACGCAGCGGCCTTCCAGCATCGCCATCACCGGGAACAGCTGGTTGAGGTCTTCCAGGGTGAGCCGGGTAACGCGGCTGCCGCGACCGGCATCGAGCTGCACCAACCCTTCGGCGGCCAGCAGCTTCAGACTCTCGCGCAGCGGGGTGCGGCTGATGCCCAGTTCCTCGGCGAGCATCGGCTCGTCGATCCATTCGCCCGGTGGCAACGCATAGTCGTAGATCTTCTGGCGCAGCCGCTCGGCCACTTCTTCATACAGCGGCACGCGTTTCTTCGACAGGCGGGGACCAGGGGCCAACGGCATGGCAGCGCTTCATGGAGGGGTGTGCAGCATTCTACCGGGTCATGGCGGGCCTGACGGGCAGGCCCGCCGTGGGCTCACATCCAGCCCGGCACGACGAACAGCAGCCATGCCAGCAGCGGGCCGAAGGCCACCACCAGGCCGCTGTAGACCAGGAAGCGGCGGAACAGGGCTTCGCGCTCTTCCTTCGCGGCCGAGGCCACCACCAGTGCGCCGTTGGTCGAGAACGGGCTGACATCCACCACGGTGGAGGAGATTGCCAACGCGCAGATGACGCCGGCGGCGCTCAGATGCCCCTGCATCAGGAACGGCACCGCCAGCGGAATCGTGGCGCCGAGCACGGCCGCCGACGACGCGAACGCCGAAACGATGCCACCGACATAGCAGACCAGCAGCGCGCCCAGCAGCGGAATGCCGATCGCACCCACGCCATGCCCGATGTAATCCACCGCGCCGGCTTGCTGCAGGACGGCCACGTAGGTGACCACGCCGCTGATCAGCAGCACGGTCGACCAGCTGATGCCATCCACCGCGCCCTTCTGCGAGTTGGGCGAGAGCAGCGCCAACACCACCGCGACGGTGATCGAGACCAGACCGACGTTGAGGTTGTAGAACAGGGCGGCGATGCCCAGGCCCAGCAGGCCGATCAGGGTGAACACGCGCTCGCGGTTGATGCGCACGTCATCCAGTGCGTCCGGATCATTGGAGAGCGTGCCGCCACCGGCCGACACCAGCGCGCCATGGCCTTCGATCGCGAACTGACGCGAGGAAGCCTGGCTGCCCGCCACCAGCGGCGCGGTCGCCGTGGGCGCGCGGCGCATCAACGCCAGCCCACCGAAGGCGAAGAAGCAGATGATGCCCATCAGCAGGTTGAAGCCCAGACTGGTCAGGAACACGGCCATTTCCGTGACTTCCAGCCCCGCCTTCTGCACGACCTGGTTGGTGATGCCGCCATACACGCTGATCGGCGAGAAGCCGCCGGCCTGCGCGCCATGGATCACCAGCAGGCCCATCATCAGCGGGTTGATCCGGTACTGCTTGGCAAAGCGCAGCGCCACCGGGCCGATGATCGCCACGGCCGCAGGGCCGAGCGCACCGAAGGCGGTCAGCACCGCAGTGACCACGAACATCACCCACGGAATGGCGACGATGTGGCCGCGTACGGCCTTGACCGCCCAATGCACGAGCAGATCGATGGTGCCGTTCTTCTGCGCGATGGCGAACAGGTAGGTGATGCCGACCAGGGTCAGGAACAGGTCACCCGGGAAGCCGGCCAGGACCTCCTTGCCCTCCATCCCGACGAACAGGCCGCCGATGATGAAGGCCAGCGCGAAGGCGACGGCACCCATGTTGATGGGCAGGGCCGTGGCCACGATGAACATGATCACCAAGCCGATGATMGTTGCGATTTGCGGACTCATGCGCCCTCCCGAGACACTTGATACGCGTGCAGCATGATGGCGACCCGCCACCTGGGAACTGCCGGTGTTACACCTTCGGGTGGCCGCTCATGCGCGTGCGCATGCGGCGCCCACCCATTCCCGCACGCCCTCCAGCGTGCGGAAATCCTCCACCGAGCGTGCCTGCAGCTGCGGATGCAGCTCGCGCACCCGGCGGCTCAGCGCCGAGCCCGGGCCCAGCTCGAGAAATACCTTGCCGCCGCGTTCGACCGCCTGTTCCAGCACCTGCTGCCACTGCACGGTCTGTCCGATCTGCGCGGCCAGCGTGTGCACCACGCGCGCGACATCGCCCACGCTGCGTCCGTCGATGCCCGCCAGCAGGCGCAGTCGCGGTGCCTGCAGGGGGGTGTCACGCAGCACCCCCTCGAACGCCTGCGCGGCGCTTGCCAGCAGCGGCGTATGTGCAGCGACATCCACCGGCAGAGACACCGTGCGCGCGCCTTGACGGGCGGCAGCGGCGGCGACGGCCTCCAGTCCGGTGCGCAGGCCGCCCAGCACCACGTGGTCCGGGCCGTTGACGATGGCAACATGCACCGCTTGCCCGGCGCACAGTGCTGTGATCTGGGGGGCGTCCAGGCCGATCACCGCGATCAGGCCGGCATCGGCCGGCGAGGCGGCGTCCATCAGTGCGGCGCGGCGTGCGGCCAGGTGCAGGCAGGTCGCGCTGTCGATGCTGCCGACCACCGCATGCGCGGCCAGCTCACCGGCGCTGTAACCGGCAACCGCGGTAATCGTCGGCAACCGGTCACGCAACGCGGCCCAGTGCGCCAGCGCTGCGGCGCAGACCAAGGGTTGGGCGAACGTGTTGCGGAAGCGCACGTCCTCGGCGGCAAGTGCTTCCACCGGCGTGCCCAGTACGTCGCTGGCCTGCGCGAGGATGGGGCGTACCCGCGCGTCGTCCCGAACGCGCGCGAACATCGCCGGGTGTTGGCCGCCCTGGCCCGGGCAGAGCAGGACCAGGCTCATGCGCGCGCCTGCAGGTGCAGGAACCAGGTGCAGGCCAGCAGGTCGGCGCTGCCGCCCGGGCTGAGCCGACGTTGCTCGAAGGCGTGGCCGATGGCGCTGACGCGGTCGCGCCAAGCCGGGTGCTGGACACCGCCCTCCGCGAGAAAGCTGCGCGCCTGGTGCTGCGCGTACGCCAGCCCGGCTTCACCGCCACGGTGCAGCAGGTTCAGATCGACCACGTGGGCGATCAACGTCATCAGGGTTTCCACCTGCGCCGCCTCGGCGTCCCGGGTGGTGCGCAGCACACGCTGCAGGGTCGGCAGGGCCAGTTCCCGCAGCAGCGGGTAACCGGCGGCGGCCTGTTCGCGGACACCGGGTACGGCATGCCGGCGGCGGGCACGCTGGCCGGGACTCTCGGGGTTCAGCGGGGCGTCCAGCAGCGCCGATCGCCATTGGGCAACACCGCGACACACCGCATCGCCCGAGGGCGCGCGCACGCCGTTGGCGTGCAGGCGGGCAGACTTGGCGTGCAGGCGGGCAGACTGCGCGACCAGCAGCCCGAGGCTGAAGATCGCCCCGCGATGCGTGTTGATGCCGCCGGTGGCGCGCAGCATCGTGGCTTCGGCGGCGATGCCGAGCGAACGCAGGGCCTCGAACGGCGCATCGTTGCCGCCGGCCTGCGCGATGGCGACGAAGTAACCGCGCAGCGCGAACAGACTGCGCAGGAACGTGCCGGCATCCATGTCACTGTGGCTGCCGCGACTGAAGGGGGTGACCAGGCCGGGCTTGGGCGCGCAGGCGAGCTCGGCGTGCAGGCTCGCGATGGCCAAGCGGCCGAGACGACGCGCGTCGGCGGAGCAGGGTGCTGCGGTAGCAGGCACGGGCTGGCGAACGGCGTTCATGCGGCGACCTTCCAGGCGGCCAGCGCCTCGCGCGGCACCAGCCAGCACGCATCGTCACCCTTCACCATCAGGCGCCTTGCGCCGCTGGCGTACTCGCGCCAGTTGACCGCGCGATCGCCCGGGAAGCGCAGCTCACCGTCCAGGCGCGTGGGATGCTGCCGCTCACGCGGGTGCAGCACGGCGACGATCTCATCGGCCTGCCGGGTGTCGGCTACCTCCCAGAGCAGATCCAGATCGGATCCGTCGTGCAGGTAGGGCAGGCCGGTCAGGTGCTGCCATGCCGCGCTGCCGAACACGCGGGGGGCTGCGGGCAGGGTGGCCGTATCGGAGACAAGGCCGTGGAGTCGTTCACGCCATGCCGGGCCGATATCCGCGGCAACCTCGGCCAGCAGCGGCGGGGGTGCGCTGCGCAGGACGGCGGACGGATCAACGCGCAGCGACAGCCGCTGGCGCTGCTCGGCCAGTGGCAGCGGCACGCCCAGCCGCAGCTGGTCACCCTCACTGGCCGGGTCGCGCCGCGCCACCACGAACGGCAGTCGCGCCTGGGCCCACGCCCGCAGGCGCACCTCCGCGCCCGCGGTCAGCACCTGCCACGGTGCCTGCGGATCGAGCCAGACCAGGTCGTGCCGGCGCATGGTTCAGGCCTCGCCTGCGGCCACGGCAGCGGCGACATCGTCAGCCAAYCGGCGGCCGCCGCGCTCGGCGCCACGTGCGCGGCGTTGATCGCCGGTGATGGGTGCCTTGAGCGCGTCCACCAGCGCCTGCGCGAGGTCGCCCTCCCAGACGGCCTCCACCGCGCCCATGCTGACGTAGTTCTCCACGCCCGGTGCGAACACCGGGGAGCTTTGGCTCAGTGCCTGCAATTTCTCCAGCGGTTGTTTGGTGACGCGGGCCATCGCGCGCAGGTCCATCACGCGCACCTGCGCTTCGGGCAGGGCGAAAATGCGGTCGGCCATCAACCCGAACGACAGGAAGCCGCCGCTCACGGACTCGCCATAGACCAGGCTGACCAGGGGAGCGCCGCGGCGGCGGGCCAGATCCAGCGTGCGGGCCAGATGCGCGAAGTAGCTGTTGATGCCGAGCATTTCATCGCGTCGCGCCAGCCGCTGGCCAGCGGTATCGACCAGCATCACGATCGGCCGTTGCGGATGCTCGCGGGTACTGGCGAGCACGGTAGCGGCCAGCGTCAGTGCGTGATCGACACCGACTTCCAGCTTGTTGGCGGTACCGATCACGGTGACCTCGCCCGCTGCAGTGGTGGCGGTGCCGCCCAGCACATCGTCGTTGCGGGTGATCGCGTGGCCGAGCGGGAACAGCGCGTCGAGCAGGGGGGTCAGTTCCATGGCAGGCTCCGGTCCTTGACCGCATCGAGGAAATCAGCGGTCTCCAGCAACGGCAGCTGTTCGGGATCGGCGATGCCCTGCAGGCGCCAGACGTCCAGGCCATCGCGGCAACTGCCGTAGGCGTCGATCCGCGCACCAAGCCGGGCGTGCGCCTGCTCGAGGGCCTGCAACGGGTCGTCGGCCTCGGTGTGGGCAGCCATCAGTGACGTTGCAGCGTCGCCGAACGCCTCGATGCGATCCGGCACCAGCTGCACGGCATCGCCGATCAGGTAGCGGTGTTTGCCACCGGTCACGCGCCACACCAGGGCGCGGTCGCGCGCATCGAACTCCTCCACCCCGCGCACGGTCTCGATCACTTCCGGGCCGGACAGCGACAGCCGGCCTTCCTCGGACATCACCACCGCCGTGCAGCACCGGGCGACGATGCCCATGCCACCGAACGCGCCGTTGCCGCTGCCGATCAGCGCGAACACCGGAATCCCGGCCGCGCGCGTGGCCAACACCGCGCGCATGATCTCGGAGATCGCGATCAGGCCGGCGTTGGCCTCATGCAGGCGCACGCCACCACTGTCGAGCAGCAGCAGCACCGCGTCCGGGCGCACCGCAACGGCACGTTCGAGCAGGCCGGTGAGCTTGGCGCCGTGCACTTCGCCCACGCCGCCGCCCATGAACTGGCCTTGCTGCGCGGCAATCAGGACACTGCGGCCGTTCAAACTGCCCGCGCCGACCACGATGCCGTCATCGAACGCGCCGGGCTGGTCGAGCTGGGCCAGGTGCGGACTGATGATGCRCCGGCCGGGGCCGACGAATTCGGTGAAGCTGCCGGTATCCAGCAAGCCGTGGATGCGCTCGCGGGCATCGGCCTCGTAGAAACTGTGACTGCTCACGACGGGTCTCCCTCCTGCAGCGTTTCCAGTGCCTGCTGCAGACGCAGGCTGACCACCGCCGGGGTGGCGCCGGCATCGTTGATCGACAGCCGCACGTTGCGCAGCGGATGGCGCGCGGCAAAATCGGCCAGCACGGCCTGCCAGATGGTGTCGAACCCGGTGGCCGAGGTGATCACCTCGATCTCCATCGCACCGTCCAGCGGGGTGGGTTCGATCAGCACTTCCAGATTGCCCGAGGCGACCACGCCGACCAGCGCGTGGTGATCGCGCTCGGAGAGATCATGCTGCCCGGGGAAGCGATAACGCAGGGTTTCCATGGCGTGCCCCTTACCAGTTGCGGAAGCGTTTGGGCGGGTTGTACAACCCGCCGGACCAGCGCACGAGATCCTTGACCGAGCGCGCCGCCAGCAGGTCGCGGCTGGCATCGCGGGTGCGGATGCCGAGGTCTTCGGGGCGGCGGATGATGCCGCGGTCGCGCAGGTTCTCGACCATGGCACGGTCGCGCCCCAGGCCGACCGCCGTGTAGCCGGCCACGCCGCGGATCGCCTGCTCGCGTTCCTCCGGGCTGCGGCACAGCAGCAGATTGGCGATGCCTTCTTCGGTCAGCACGTGGGTGACGTCATCGCCGTAGATCATCACCGGCGGCAGCGGCATGTTCGCGCGCTCGGCCAGGTCCCAGGCATCCAGACGGTCGACGAAGGCCGGCGCCATGTGCTCGCGGAAGGTCTCTACCATCTGCACCACCAGCTTGCGCCCGCGCGGCATCTGCCCGGGCAGGGCCGCTTCCTGGCCGGCCTTGAGCCAGGCCGGGCTGGCATGGCGACGGCCACGTGCATCCGAGCCCATGTTGGGCGCCCCACCGAAGCCGGCGATGCGGTCGCGGGTGGCGGTGGAACTGTTGCCCTGCAGATCGATCTGCAGCGTGGAGCCGATGAACATGTCGCACGCGTACAGGCCGGCGGTCTGCGAGAACGCGCGGTTGGAGCGCATGCTGCCGTCGCTGCCGGTGAAGAACACATCCGAGCGCGCCTGGATGTAGCGCTCCATGCCCAGCTCGGAGCCGAACGAATGCACCGACTGCACGAAGCCGGACTCGATCGCCGGGATCAGCGCCGGGTGCGGGTTGAGCGCCCAGTGCGTACCGATCTTGCCTTTCAACCCCAGCGATTCGGCATACGTGGGGAGCAACAGCTCGATCGCGGCGGTATCGAAGCCGATGCCGTGGTTGAGGCGCTGCACGCCGTACTCGGCGTAGATGCCCTTGATGGCCATCATCGCCATCAGCACCTGGATCTCGGAAATCTGGGCCGGGTCGCGGGTGAACAGCGGCTCGATGTAATTCGGGCGCGGCGCCTCGGTGACGAAGTTGACCCAATCGGCCGGGATATCCACGCGGGGGAGGGTGTCGACGATCTCGTTGACCTGGGCGATCACGATGCCCCCACGGAATGCGGTGGCTTCGACGATCACGGGGGTGTCTTCGGTGTTGGGGCCGGTGTAKAGGTTGCCGTGGCGGTCAGCGGCCTGGGCGGCGATCAACGCGACCTGCGGGGTGAGGTCGATGAAGTAGCGGCCGAAAAGTTCCAGATAGGTGTGGATCGCCCCGATCTCGATCCGGCCCTCGGCGACCAGGTTGGCCAGTCGTCCGCTCTGCGGACCGGAGAAGGAGAAGTCCAGGCGCTGTGCGATGCCGCGCTCGAAGACATCCAGATGCGAGGGCAGGGACAACACGGACTGGACCATGTGCAGGCCGTGGATCTCGGCCGGGTCGAGCTGGGCCAGGCACTCGGCGAGGAAATCAGCCTGCTTCTGGTTGTTGCCCTCCAGGCAGACCCGGTCGCTGGGTTCCAGCACGGTGTGCAGGAGTCGGGTGACCTCGGCATGGGGCACCTGGCGCCCAAGCCCGGCATCGGTGGCCCGCTGCAATCTTGCCTGGCGGCGATCCGCAAGCGTGTTCCAGTCTCGAGCCATAGGGCGCCTCTTCATAATTACGCTGTAATTACAAAGCTACCACCGCTATTTGGTGGGGGCAAGAGGGGCGCTGGCCCACCCCCAGCCCCCAGGATCCATGCATTGACCCAAAAATAGAGCCGCCCAAGGGCGGCTCCATTCCAGCACCAGCTCTAACTCATCCCATCACCAGCTGTAACTCATCCCCAGCTGGGCACTGGTCTGGTGGTACCCACTGGCCTGCTGCCGGGCCAACCCCGCCCAGGCTCCGAGCCCGTTGGCAAACTTCAGCGACGCACCGGCACTCACTTCCGCGCGGCTGCGCGGAATGCGCGCGTCCACGCGCTCGTCGTCCATCCACACCTGCGACTCGGCGCGGGTGTGCAGCCA
>NZ_JBFULO010000150.1:0-8445 GCF_054049855.1 Stenotrophomonas sp. P5_B8
CACATGCCCTGTTCGCCACGATTCTCGGTGATCTCGTTGGTCGAATAGGTGTAGTCCAGGGTCAGGGTCACCGCGTCGGTCGGCGCGAACTGCAGCACCGCCTGGCCATTGATGCGCTCACGTTCGAACTCGGAGAACGCATAGCGCAGGTCGTTGGGACGTCCGTACAGCGCACCGATCGCCGGCGCGTTGACCACGGTCGGGTTGCCGGGCATCGTGCCGGTCCACGGTTGCACGTTCCAGTAGTTGTCGGTGGCCTGCACCGAGCCACCCTTGCGTTTCTGGTAGCTTGCGCTCACCCCGACACCGAAGGTCTTCTCCGGGTTGCTGTAGCTGAAGATGCCGGACAGTTCCGGTGTCAGATCGTTGCCGAACGGCTGACTCTCGTCGGAGACGACCTTTGCACCGGCACTGGCCACGGTGCCCGCGTGGTCGAACGGCCGTGCGGTGAGGATGTTGATGGTGGCACCGATACCCCCGCTGGGGACATTGGCCTGGCTGGTCTTGTAGACCTCGATGCCATTGATGGCTTCAGCGGCCAACTGGGCGAAGTTGAAGGCACGCGTACCCCCATCGACACCGCCGATGGCGACCTGTCCGGAGGCACCGAACGCATCCGCGCCGGGCATCTGGCGGCCGTTGAGCGTCACCATGTTGAACTGGGGGCCAAAGCCGCGTGCCGTGACCTGCGCACCTTCACCATCACGGCGTTCGATGGAGATGCCGGTGATGCGTTGCAGCGATTCGGCCAGGTTGGTATCGGGGAACTTGCCGATATCCTCGGCGCTGATCGCATCCACTACGCCGGCCGAGTCCCGTTTGATGTCCATCGCCTGGCTGAGGCTGTTGCGGATGCCAGTGACCTGCACGGCATCCAGCTCGGTCGGGTTGGGCTGGGCCTGGCGTTGGGGTTGGACGACCGGTGCCGGCGTTGACGCGTCTTGTGCGAATGCGGGATTGATGACCAGAACGCCGCCTACAAACGTAAACATGGCCCTGGAGGTGAACTTCGCCAGCGTCCGGCTCATGAACGAGCCCTCCGGTCTGGCGTACGACGGAACGTAGAAGCGCTCATGACTCTCCCCTCTGACATACGATCGAATGGATGTACCGCCCCTCCTGGGGGCACGTACGGGCGATGCCCGTCTTCCACACCGACATCGCAGCGCGCTGTGCGCTTGCTGCGACTCAAACTCGCTTTCAGGCTTGCCAGAACAGCCGCGTGGTAAAGGGGGGGGCACCCGCTGGCCTTACACCGGCTCAGTGGTAGCGCTACCATCACGTCACGGGCGCAGACTAATCATCCAGGGTTGCGCTTGTCATCATGCAGCGCAGCAAAGGAACCCATTTCTTGAAAAGCAGCCATAAAGTGGTCCGCCGCAAGGCCAGCGCCATCACCATGGATGACGTCGCGGCGCATGCCGGCGTATCTGCCATGACCGTTTCCCGCGTCATCCACGGCCATGCAGGCGTGCGCGAAGACAACCGCGCGCGCGTCATGCGAAGCGTGCGCGACCTGGACTACCGGCCCAACCTGGCCGCAAGCGCGCTGGCCGCGGCGCAACACACCTGCATTGCGCTGATCTACACCAATCCCAGCTCCAGCTACCTGCGCGAACTGCTGGTGGGCGCGCTGCGTGGCTCCACCCGTGCAGCGGCGCAGCTGGTGATCGCCGCGTGGGACGAGCTCGGTGCCAAGGCACGTCGCGAGGCGGCAAGGCGGCTCTCCGGCAGCGTGGCGGGTGTGATTCTTCCGCCACCGCTGTGTGAATCGAAGGCCATCGTCGACGAATTCGTCACCKCCGGCGTTGCCGTGGTGTCCATCGCGTCCAGCCACTTCAGCGACAGGATCTCCTGCGTGCGCATCGATGACCGCCAGGCAAGCCACGACATGGTGTCGCATCTGATCGCCCACGGACATACCCGCATCGGCTACATCACGGGCGATCCGAACCAGACCGCCAGTGCCCATCGCTGGCAGGGCTACCGGGATGCGCTGTCCGACGCCGGCCTCCACTACGACGACGCACTCGTCCAGCCAGGGTACTTCACCTACCGCTCCGGACTGGAGGCAGCCGACCGGTTGTTGACCCTGTCCCAGCCGCCCAGCGCGATCTTCGCCAGCAACGATGACATGGCCTCGGCGGTTGTTTCAGTGGCGCATCGTCGCGGCCTGGAGGTGCCGGGTGATCTTTCGGTGGTGGGGTTCGACGACACCTTCGCGTCGACAATGGTGTGGCCCGAACTCACCACCATCCATCAACCGGTAGCAGAGATGGCCGACACCGCCATCGACATCCTGCTCCGCGAGATCCGCCGCCCACCCTCCCCCGCAGGCGGCACCGTCAACCATGTGCTGGCGCACCGGCTGATCACGCGCGCGTCCGTATCGAGGCCATTGGGAAGTAAATTCGCACTCCCTCAGTACCTTTCCCAGCCTCAACGGTAGCGCCACGCGCCTCATGTAGATGGCCTCATTTGCTGGGATGTCTTCGCCACGCGCCTGCAGGACGGCGCGCCTCTGATGGCGCACGGTTGATCCACTTCGTCATCATCGCATCGCCGCCGTCCTGGCGCCGCCGCAGCCTCTCGGCCCGGCGCAAAGCAACCGCGACCGCCTCGGAACGGACGCCGGCCAGCAGCCAAGGCCAGCACCGCCTGCCCGCCAGCCGCACCATTCGCGGCCCCGATATCGTCAATTCCACCGCATTCGGGCCTATCGGCGCATCGCCGCCGCATTACCCGTCGTTTGCGCCGATTCCTGCCGCCGCATCGTTCCTAGCATGCCCTGAAGCTGACCGTCCCAGGTCAAGCGCCAACACAGGGTGTCCGCATGCTGACCATCACTCCCGACGACATCATCGGATGGACCGTCCGTATCGACCCGCCGGTCGCGGATCTGGTCATGAACAATATCCAGGTCGGCGCCGGCGGCGAGGCGCTGCCTTGGAACACCTACGGACTGGAGATCGAGTTCAGCACGCACGACAGTGCGATATTCGCCTTCACTCACGTGGTGGCCGCAACGCTGCAGCCTGGCGACGCGCAGCYGTGGCGGACCGATGCAGACCCGCTCGCCCTCGGCAACGATCTGCGCAAGGTGGATCTCGCAGAGCCCGGCCCTTGGCGGATCGAGTCCGATTCGGATCACACCTTCGAGCTGGTCAGCCCTCCCCTGCGCTTTGACACCCTCCGGAACGCCTACCGGTTCAAGGCCGAACTGGCCAAGATCCTGACCGAGTCGGTGGCCGTTCGAGCACCGCAGGACGACGGCGACATGGAGGAGGACGACGCCATTGTCGCCACCACGTTCGCTGACTGGCAGCAACGCTTCACCCCCCAGCTGCGCGGGCTTCTCATCCGGGCGGTGCGTGATGGGCACCTGCGCCTTACACCCCGTGCCGACGATGGCGTGCCGCTGGCACCGGCCACCTGCACCTGTGCAGCGTGGGGCGACGTCGGCAATGCCATCAACGTCTACAACGTTGATGACGGCATCAACATTCCTGCCGCCCGTTACCGCCATCAGCTGCGGCAGCACGACTGGGGCGGCTACACACCTGCCGTCATCCTCGCCAAGTACAGCAAGTTCTGGTCCAGCGGCTTCTCCTCGCAGATGAATCTGCCGATGACCTTGTGCGGCTACTTCCTTTACATGCTGCGCAAGACCTGCATGCCCGACTACGACGCGCTGTTCGACGGCAACGATGAGACCCGGCGACTGCGAGGCGAGCGCCACAACCGCAAGCTGGGCCTTTGGTACTGGCGACACGTGCTGCTGCGTGCCTGCTGCAGTTACATCCTCAACGTGCGCGGCCTGGACCGAGCCCATGCGCTGGATGCCGATCAGTTGCCCAAGTGCGCCCTGCTCCACGTGGTGGCCAGCAAGGTCCTGACCGGTGCCATGGCGTGCCTGAGCGAGCCGTTGCAGCTGCAGATGCAACGCGAGGCCTGGAATGCCAGTTCCACCCAGGCCATCGACGCCGATCAGGGCGAGACGTTGAGCGGCCACGCGCGCGACTGGGCGCCCTACCACAGCGCGCTTAAAGACCTCACCGGGCTCTGGTTGAAGGCGTCGTTGATGGACGTGTTGCAGACCCAGGACATGGCGCTCTACCGGTGGGCAGTACTGAACCTGCCGACCGTATTGCGCGAACGTTGGATATGGGACTACGCGCTGGAAGACTGGACGATTCTGGAGCGGCTGGAGCCGCTTCGCAAAAATCTCGAGTGGAACGATCTGGACTTTTTCAATCGCCACAGCAAGCGCGCCGAATTGTGCAACCGCGTGCAGCAGGTGGCCGAAGCACTCGCAAACCATCTGGACGGCCTGAACCCGAACGGCCGGGTGCTTGATCCGCTGCCGCCCCGCAACCAACGGCGCTTCCTCGAACGCGACGGCGTACCGCCGTGGGAAGCCCGTTACGACACGATGTATGACCCCATCACCACCGACGCCGACGGCAACGCGCTGCAGTCGGCCCGTTACCTGGTTGAACACCGCAACAACTGAATGCGCCATGCCCATGCAGCCCGCCGGGTGGTCCGGCGGAGCGCCCATGCTGCCCACCCCGAGGAGAGTCGTGATGACACAAGCCTACGCTGCGGTACGTTCCGGAACGCAATGGTTGATCGCGCGCAAACGCGTCACCAATAGCTGGTGGAGCAGCATTGCCACGCCAGCATTGGTGGTGGAAGCTGCCGCCCTGCTGGCCGCTGCACTCACCTCGCCTGCCCGGGCGGACCTGACCGCCCAGGCGGGCACGCTACTGGTCGATGCCGCTGCCGCAGCGCAATCGGCCTGGGGCAGCACGCCGGCCGCCGCCACCACGCTCAATGCGGTCAGGGATGCCTCGGCACAGGTCGCGACGGCCGCCGGCGCCGACACGGTTCAAGCGCTGCAGGTTGCGCTTCCATCCGTGCTGACGGCGGCGGACCGGGCCTCCAGGACAGCCGGATTCGCTGCCGCGACGCCGCTCGGGACCCCGCCGATCAGCGTTTGGCCCGACGCCGGGCTGGTCGGGCGCATCGCGGCGGCACAGCTGGCGCTGGAAACCTGGATTTCCCAGCGCCCGGAAACGCTCGTCAACCAGGCCGGGCAATGGGCACTGCCGGGCGGGCGCATGGGACTGGGCGAGGCGGCCGAGCCGGCTGCCCGCCGCGAGTTCGCCGAGGAGACGGGCACCCCACTCGGCCCGGAATTTGCAAGGTTCGCACTCGTCGAATTCGGGCCGCGGCCAGGCAGGGTCTCATTCGTGCTGGTCTGCTTCGACGCCCCCCTTGAAGTGGACGCTGGCACCCTGGCGACCCTCAACGCCAACCTGGCCGGACGCCCTGCCATGATGGGCAGGCCCACCGCGACCAGCGTGGCGGACTGGGAACTGGATCGACTGCAGTTGGTCGAGCAGGCCGACATCTGCAACGTCCTGGGGGTCCAGCAGAGCGTCGTCCTGCCGCAGGTCCCGCAAGCAGGGTCGCAGTCCATCGACTGGTATGCCGCGATCGCGCGTTACATCGCGGGGCTTCCCGTTCCCTGAGCCCAGCATCGCCATACCTCCCGCAGCGGGGCTGCCCCGGGTTTTCCACCCCGGCGCAGCCCCGCTGCGTTTCAGGTCCCGCGCCTCTTGCGGGGCGCCCTGCACCCACCCGCGTTTTCCCCGTGTTGCGGCGCCCTCTTTCACGCCAGATCCGCCGTATTCTTCGTCGATTCCACCAATCCACGCCGCCGCGATGTTTCTACTCTGCATACACGGTGACGCACAGACACTTCGGCGCAATGCACCGTGACACTGGACCCCAGGCAGTTCCATCTTTCATAGGAGCAGAACATGGCATTTCCAACCGCGGTAAACGACCAGATCACCGATTCGGTTACCCAGGTCAATACCAAGGTGCTGGGCGACGCGCCCGCCATCGCGGTGGGCAACCTCTACCAGGCCACCTCGCAGGCGTTGGCCAACGCCGCCCACAACGCTACCAACGCCCAGCAACAGTCGTATGTGACCGCGCAGTCGGCCACCACCATGGGCGTGGCCACGCTGTACTCGATCGATACCGCCAGCACCGCTGTGGCTACCAAGGAAATCTTCAGCACCCGCGTGCGCGGGCTCGGTTCCTGATCCGGTTTGATTGCTGTTGATCCGCCACCCTCAAGGAGCACGACATGGCATTCCCGACGTCCGTCAACGACCAGATCACCGATTCGGTCACCCAGGCCAACACCAAAGTGCTCGGCGATGCGCCGGCCATCGCAATGGGCAACCTCTACCAGGCTACCGCGCAGGCGCTGGCCAACGCCGCCCACAACGCCACCAACGCGCAGCAGCAGTCCTACGTGACGGCGCAGGCAGCCACCACGATGGGCGTGGCCACCCTGTATTCGATCGACACGGCCACCACCGGCGTGGCCACCAAACAGATCCTCGGCGCTTGACGCGCCGCCGGGCAAGGAGCTGACCCATGGCATTTCCAACCGCTGTGAATGACCAGGTCACCGACTCGGTCACCCAGGCCAACCTCCAGGTGCTGGGGGTTGCCCCTGCCACGGCCATGGGCAGCCTCTACCAGGCCACGGCGCAGGCACTGGCCAACGCCGCCCACAACGCAACCCTCGCCCAGCAGCAGATGTATGTCACGGCGCAGGCCGCGACCACGATGGGCGTTTCACTGCTCTATGCAGTCGATACCGGCGCCACCGGCGCCGCCACCCGGAAGACGTTCGGCTGATCGCAGTGATGGCCGCCAGTCTCCGTTTCCGTAGCTTCGTCCACCCCAAGGAGTCTTCACCATGGCATTCCCTACCGCCGTCAACAGCCAGATCACCGACTCGGTGTCGCAGGTCAACACCAAGGTTCTTGGTGATGCACCGGCCATCGCAATGGGCAACCTGTTCGTGGCCACCAGCCAGGCGTTGTCCAACGCCGCGCACAACGCGACCAACAACCAACAGCAGTCCTACGTGACCATGCAGGCCTCGACCACCCAGGGGGTGTCGACCTTGTATGCGATCGACACCGCCTCCAACGGCGTGGCCACCCGCGAAATCCTGGGTCTGCGCTGACGTGTCGGTCCGGCGTGACGCCCACCGCGGCGCCCCGAGCCTGGGTGGCGTCACGTCGGACCTCTGATCCATGGCCGCCTCGCCCGCCATTGCCTACCTGCTGGAAGCCACCAGCGCGGAGTCGGCCCTGGCGATCGCGTTGGCGCCTTCATTCGCGATGTCGGCCACCTATCTTGCGATGGCCGACTCACTCGGCCTGGCGATGCAGAACGCCGTGGCYAACCAGCAGCGCGGCCAGGTCACGGCAGGCGCGAGCCTCGCCCAGGTGCTGGCCCTGATCATCCAGAAGGGAGCGGTTCCATCATGATCAACGACAACACGGTCAACACCCAGATGGTCGACAGCGTCAGCACGCTGGCAGCCCTGACCACCGGCCAGGCCGCTTCGCAGGCGTTTGGCATGCTGGATGTAGTGATGCTTGAGACGCTGGGTACGGCCATGCACAACGCGGTCAACCGCCAGCAGGGCGGCGGCATGGTCAGCGCCGCGGCGGTCACGGCCACGTGTGCGAAAATGATCAACGCCCCGTTCCCCGCGCCGCCTCCCCCGCCGCCGCCGCCACCGCCGACGCCGCCCAATGTCCTCCCGCTTCCCGGCCCGCAGCCCACGCCGCCTTCGCCGGCGGCGGTGATTGCGGCAGCCACCAATGAAGGAATGACCGCCATCGGCATCCTGCAGGCACAGACCCATGGTGCCAGCGCCGATGCAGCGACCGCCGCTGCCAACCTGCATACACTCGAAGTGCTTGCAGCAGGTACGTCGGCGTCCGCGCCCGGTCCCGTGCCCGACCCTGCGCCCGGTCCGGACCCGGCCGTGGGTCCCGCCCCGGATTCCGCGCCTGCCCCCTCCCGCCACGCCGATCCAGGCGACGCGGATGCCCGCCCCTGAACACCGGTAACAGCGCACCCCTGCGCATGTCCTTGGAGGAGTTCTTATGGACCCGAGCAACGTCAACGCCCAGGTCATCGACGTCATCAACCAGGTGCAGACCGCCACCATGAGCCCCCAGGTGGTGCTCACCAGCGGCGCGGGCAAGGCCTACCAGTCGGTGGCCCAGTCGGCGGCGATCGCCGTGCAGGACGCCGCCGATGCGCTGCGCAACGTCTCCACCATCGCCACCACCGCGGCGGGCGTGGCCATGGCCCAGTACCTGGCCACGGGCGACGAAAAATATGCAAAAGTGCTCAATCAGGCGCAATCGATGATGCAGGGGGCGACGGAGGATTTCAATCGCGTCGGTACCGCCGCCGCATCCGTACTCAAAGGATTTCCGGCCGGTTGAGGCCCCCAAGGAGAACCGCAGATGAGTCTTTTCGTTGCTGGTCGTTCCATTCCCCACCTCGGCCTGCTCAGCAGTATGTGCCGGCAGGTGCTGACCCTTGTCG
>NZ_JBFULO010000151.1:0-8437 GCF_054049855.1 Stenotrophomonas sp. P5_B8
CGACAAGACCTGGTTCAACGAACACAAGCCGCAATACGAAGAGCATGTGCGCCAGCCATTTCTGCGCCTGATCGCCGACCTGCAGCCGGACCTGGCGGCAGTGAGCGAACACTTCCGCGCCGATCCCCGTGGCGTGGGTGGCTCGCTGTTCCGCATCTATCGCGACGCGCGCTTCTCCAACGACAAGTCACCCTACAAGAGCTGGCAGGGCGCGCGCCTGTTCCATGAGCGCCGCAAGCAGGTACCCGCGCCGTCGTTCTACATCCACCTGCAGCCGGGCGAGAGTTTTGTGGGTGCCGGCCTGTGGCATCCCGAGCCGGCCACGCAGCGCAAGGTGCGGCATTTCATCGTCGACAACCCGGGCAGCTGGAAGGCCGCCGCGCACTCGCCGGTACTGCGGAAGAAGTTCGACTTCGAGCAAAGCGAGAAGCTGGTGCGCCCGCCGCGTGGCTTCGAGCCGGACTTCGAATTCATCGACGACCTCAAGCACCGCAACTGGGTGTTCTGGCGTTCGCTGGACGACGCCACCATGACCGGGCCGCGCCTGCGCCAGACCATCGCCGCCGACCTGGTCACCCTCGGTCCGTTCGTGGACTACCTGTGCGCCGCGCTGGACCTTGAATTCTGAGCACGATGGCAACCCCCTCCCCCCTTCCGCGGCGGCCACTGGGCCGCAGCGGCCTGCAGGTATCGCAGATCRCCCTGGGCTGCTCCGGGTTCTGGGGCAACCGGCGTTTCGCCGAAGCCGAGGCCGAACGCATCGTGCGGCGCGCGCTGGAGCGCGGGGTCAACCTGTTCGACACCGGCCACAATTACTCGGCCTTCAACGCCGAACCGCGGCTGGGCCGGATCCTGCAACGCGCCTTCGCCAACCATCCACGCGATGGCCTGGTGATCTCCAGCAAGGGCGGCACGCTGACCGGCCAGGCCGGGGTGAGCGGCGCCGAACAACGCGATTTCTCCCCGGAGGCGATCGAGCGCAGCTGCGCCGCCTCACTGCGCAACCTGCACTGCGATCATCTGGACATCTTCCAGCTGCACGGCATCGGCCTGGCGCAGATCAACGATGAACTGCTCAGCGCACTGGCCCGCATGCGTCGCAACGGCATGTTCCGCCTGCTCGGCATCAATACCCACACCGGCGCGACCATGCAGCATCTGGTCGACCACCCGGCGCTGTTCGATGTCGCGCTGATCGACTACAACGCGCTGCAGCAGGACCGCGAGCCGCTGATCACGGCCATGCACGATGCCGGCATCGGCGTGCTGGCCGGCACCGTATTGGCACAGGGCCATCTGCTCCCGGCACGGCCCCGCGTGCCGCGCCTGGCCGATGCCTGGTACCTGGCGCGCGCCTGGCTGAAACCGTCCAGCCGCCAGTTGATGCGTAGTGCACGCGACATGCAGCGCGCGGTGGCCGCGATACAKTCACAGACCCCCGCGCAGACCGCGTTCGCCTATGTCCTGCAGCATCCTGGCATCGCCAGCGGCGTACTCGGGACCACCCGCGTGCGCAATCTGGAGCAGATCCTGGACACCCGGGTGGATGCGCTGCAGCCGGACGAACGCGCACGCCTGGTCGCCGCGTTCCAGCGTGGCGGCGGTTCGCCCAGCCAGTAGTGTTCACACCGGCTGACACGCACTGCGGCAAGCTCGGCGCAGTGCCTTTCGACGATGCGTGACGAATGAAGAAACTGCCCTGGTTGTTGCTGGCCCTGCTGCTGTTGCTGGCAGGCATCCTGTTCAGCGGCCCGTACCTGACCGTGCGCGGACTGGCCCAGGCCATCGAGGCGCGCGATACCGCCAAACTCGACCGCTACGTCGACTTCCCGATGCTGCGCGCCAACCTGCGCGCGCAGCTCAACGACTATGTGGTCCGTCGCGCCGGGCCGGACGTGCAGTCCAACCTGCTGGGCGCGCTGCTGCTCTCGGCGAGCGAGACGCTCACCGGCACCGCGGTGGATGCGATGGTGACCCCGACCGGGATCGGCGCGCTGATGGAAGGCCACACCCTGTGGAAACGCGCCAGCAACGACCTGGAAAGCAACGACCCCTACGCCGCGCCGCGCAAGCCGCGGCCGCTGCAGGGGGCCGAGCACCATTTCGAGTCGCTGTCGCGCTTCACCGCCACCACCCGTACCGCGCAGGGCGAGCCGGTGGTGTTCGTGCTGCAGCGGTCGGGCCTGCGCTGGAAGCTGGTGGATATCCGCCTGCCGCTGGGCAACGAAGAAGCCACCCCGCCGATGGTGTTGCCGGTCCGTTAGCCCCCCACCGTGGGTGGGAAGACCACGCGCCGATCAGCCGTCGTTGGCCACGCCATGCGGCACGTGCCCGGCCGCCACGCTCTGGTGCTGACGGGCGCTGTCGATGTTGTGCTGCGAATCGTCGAAGAAGATATCCGCCCCGAACGCTTCCAGGAACGGCCCCTTGTGGCGGCCGCCCAGGAACAGGGCCTCATCCAGGCGCACGCCCCACTCGCGCAGGGTGCGGATCACCCGCTCATGCGCCGGCGCCGAACGCGCGGTGACCAGCGCGGTACGGATCGGCGCATCCTCGCCGGACGGGAACACCGCCTGCAGCGTGTGCAGCGCCGAAAGGAAATTGCGGAACGGGCCGCCACTGAGCGGCTCGCGCGCGTTCTCGCGCTCGTGCCGGCCGAAAGCTTCCACGCCCTGCTCGCGCGAGATGCGCTCGCTCTCATCACCAAAGATCACCGCATCGCCATCGAAGGCGATGCGCAGCTGACCCAGCGGACGCCCCATGTCCACCTGCTCGGCCGCGGCGATCGTCTCGCCCGGTGGCTTGGGCAGGATGGTGGCGGCAGCGATGCCGTGCAGCAGCGCGCGGCGCACCGATTCGGGATTGGCCGACAGGAACAGATCGGTGCCGAACGGCTTCACGTACGGCCAGGTCGGTTCGCCGGCGGTGAACGTGGCGCGGATGATGCCCAGGCCGTAATGCTGGATCGAGTTGAAGATGCGCAGCCCGGTATCGGCCGAATTGCGCGAGAGCAGGATCACTTCCACCCGCGGCGACTCCGGCGACTGGCCCTGGTTGAGGGCCAGCAGCTTGCGCACCACCGGGAACGCCACGCCCGGGCGCAGCACGTCATCCTCGTGCTTGCGCTGGTACTCGGCGTAGGCATCCACGCCCTCGGCCTCGAACAGCGCGTGGCCTTCTTCCAGGTCGAACAGCGCGCGCGAGGTCACCGCGACGGTCAGCAGACGGGGGGTGTTGTCGCCCATGGCACTCAGCAATCCAATGCGGCCGCAGCGGCCGGCCAGCCATTGTCCCACAGTGCGCGGCCGCCACGGCCAGGCCGGCTCAGAACATGAACTGTTCGCTGAGGATACGGTCTTCCAGGTTGTGCTCCTGGTCGAACAACAAGGTCACCCGGCGCTCGCGCGACTCGCGGATGGTCACCTCGACCACGTCGCGGGTCTCGTGCGAATCGGCAGTGACGCTGACCGGGCGCTTGTAGGGATCCAGCACGCGGAAGCGCACTTCGGTATCGGCCTTGAGGATCGCACCGCGCCAGCGACGTGGGCGATACGGGGCCAGCGGCGTCAGCGCGATGGTGTGCGAGCCCAGCGGCAGGATCGGGCCATGCGCGGAATAGTTGTAGGCGGTGCTGCCCGCCGGCGTGGCCACCAGCACACCGTCGCCGATCAGCTCGGCCACGCGCTCCTGGCCGTTGAGGTCCACGCCGATATGCGCGGCCTGGCGGGTCTGGCGCAGCAGCGAGACGTCGTTGTAGGCCAGCGATCCGGTGCTGGTGCCTGATTCGGTCAGCGCCAGCATCTCCAGCGGCCGCAGGTGCGCCGGCTCGGCCGCGTCCAGCCGCGCCGGCAGGTCGTCGTCACGGAACTGGTTCATCAGGAATCCCACCGTGCCCAGCTTCATGCCGAACACCGGCTTGCCCAGCGCCGCGTAGCGATGCAGGGTCTGCAGCATGAAGCCATCGCCGCCCAGCGGGCACAGCACGTCGGCCTGCTCGGGCGTGCACGCGCCATAACGGGCCAGCATCGCGGCCAGGGCCTGCTGCGCGGCCTCGGTGTTGCTGGCCAGGAAGGCGATACGGGGGGTGTCGCTCATCGGTGGATCCGGGTGGGGTATGCCAGCAAGAGCATACCCGGTCGTGCCGGCCGCTGACCGGATACGCGTCCGCGCCGGCAGGTCCATGCGATTGCCAGCCAGCGGCCGGCACGACCGGAAACGAAAACGGCCCCGCGATTGCGGGGCCGTTTCCTTTTCACGCCACCGGGCAGCGCCCGGCGCTATCGCTTACGCGCCGTGTGCGGCCAATTGGCCCAGACGCTGGACGGCGACCGACACGGTCGGGTAGTCCAGCGTCTTCTGCTCGGCCAGTTCGGCCAGCATCGACAGCGTGAAGCGCAGGCTGCTGTCGTCGCGACCGATCCAGGCAGCGACCTTGGCTTCGGCGCTGGCACCCTTCATCGACAGCACCTGGGCAGCCAGGTTGCGGTGATGGGCAGCCAGCTCGTCGCGCAGCACGCCACGGGCCACGGCGTGCCAGCGGCCGTTGACCTCCAGCGCGTCGATCTGCTCGAACAGCCACGGCAGCTGCAGGGCGTCGCCCAGGCGGAAGTGGACCTTGGAGACGTCCACCGGCTTGAGCTTGCGGGTGCGGGCCAGTTCGATGATGTCGAACGCCGGTTCCAGGAACTGCAGTTCGGACAACTGCTGCGCCAGGGCCGGCGGCAGGCCCTTCTCCTTCCACTCGGCCACGCTGGCCTCGTAGGACGGACGCTGCGAATCGGGCAGCACGCCGGAGGCGACGCGGATGTCGTTGAAGGCCGCCTGGTAGCGGTTGACCGCCTCGGTGATGCCGGGCATGGCGCCCGGGCGCGACAGCAGCCAGCGTACGAACGAACGCTGCAGCTTCCAGATCACTTCCAGCGCGTCGATCTGCACCGACTCCGGCAGCGTGCCGTCGAGGGCGTCGATCTGTGCCCACAGCGCGCGCGCGTCCAGCGTTTCACGGCTGATCGTGTACGCCTTGGCGACCTCGGCCACGGTGCGGCCGGTGTCTTCCTGCATGCGCATCAGGAAGGTGGCGCCCATCCGGTTGATGGTCTGGTTGGTCACGGCCGTGGCGATGATTTCGCGCTTCAGGCGGTGACGCTCCATCGCATCGGCGTACTTCTTCTGCAGCGGCGTGGGGAAGTAGCGCTGCAGTTCCTTGGACAGGTACGGATCTTCCGGGATGTCCGATTCCAGCAGCTGCTGGAAGGCCACCAGCTTGGAATAGGACAGCAGCACCGACAGTTCCGGACGGGTCAGCCCCTGGCCACGTGCCTTGCGCGCGGACAGCTCGGCATCGGAGGGCAGGAACTCGATCTGGCGATCGAGCAGGCCCTGCTGCTCCAGCGTGCGGATGAAGTGCTGCTTGGAGCCCAGGCGCTTGACCGCCATCCGCTCCATCAGGCTCAGGGCCTGGTTCTGGCGGTAGTTGTCGTTGAGCACCAGCGCGGCCACTTCGTCGGTCATCGACGCCAGCAGCTTGTTGCGCTGTTCAACGGTCAGCTTCTTGGCCCGCACCACATCGTTGAGCAGGATCTTGATGTTGACTTCGTGGTCGGAGGTGTCCACACCGGCCGAGTTGTCGATGAAGTCGGTGTTGAGCAGCACGCCGGCCTGGGCAGCCTCGATGCGGCCCAGCTGGGTCATGCCCAGGTTGCCGCCCTCGCCCACCACCTTGCAGCGCAGCTCGCCACCGTTGACGCGCAGTGCGTTGTTGGCGCGGTCGCCGACATCGCTGTGCTGCTCGGTCGACGCCTTGACGTAGGTGCCGATGCCGCCGTTCCACAGCAGGTCCACCGGCGCCTTGAGGATGGCGCTCATCAGATCGTTGGGCGACATCGCCTTGACGGTGTCCTCCAGGCCCAGTGCCTCACGCACCTGCGGGGTGATCTCGATGGACTTCAGCGAGCGTGGGAAGATGCCACCGCCCTTGCTGATCAGCTTGGCGTCGTAGTCGGCCCAGCTCGAGCGCGGCACGGTGAAAAGACGCTCGCGTTCGACGAACGTGCTGGCCGCATCCGGATTCGGGTCCAGGAAGATGTGGCGGTGATCGAACGCGGCCACCAGGCGGATGTGGCGCGACAGCAGCATGCCGTTGCCGAACACGTCGCCGGACATGTCGCCGACGCCCACCGTGGTGAAGTCCTGGCTCTGGCTGTCACGGCCCAGCGCACGGAAGTGGCGCTTGACCGACTCCCACGCACCGCGTGCGGTGATGCCCATGCCCTTGTGGTCGTAACCCACCGAACCACCGGAGGCGAACGCATCGCCCATCCAGAAGCCATGCGCGATGGCCAGGCCATTGGCGATGTCGGAGAAGGTCGCAGTGCCCTTGTCGGCGGCCACCACCAGGTACGGGTCGTCCATGTCGTGGCGGACCACGTCCACCGGCGGCACGATCTTGTTGTTGACGATGTTGTCGGTGATGTCCAGCAGGCCCTGGATGAACAGCTTGTAGCAGRCCACGCCGTTGGCGAACACCGCATCGCGGTCGCCGTTCACCGGCGGCATCTTGGCGAAGAAACCGCCCTTCGCGCCGACCGGCACGATGACCGTGTTCTTGACCATCTGCGCCTTGACCAGGCCCAGCACTTCGGTCCGGAAGTCTTCACGACGGTCCGACCAGCGCAGGCCACCACGGGCCACGGCACCGAAGCGCAGGTGGGTGCCTTCCACGCGCGGGCCATATACGAAGATTTCGCGGTACGGGCGCGGCTTGGGCAGGTCCGGCACCAGCGCMGAATCGAACTTGAAGCTGATGACGTGGCCCGGACGGCCTTCCGCATCGGTCTGGTAGTAGCTGGTACGCAGGGTCGCGTCGATCACGCCCATGAAGCTGCGCAGGATGCGGTCTTCATCCAGGCTGGACACGCGGTCCATCAGCTTCAGCAGCGCGTCGCGCGCGGCATCCATCTGCACGGTGCGGTCGCCCTTGCGCGCATCGACCACGGTCTTGAGCACCTTCAGCGTAGCCTCGTCACCGCCGGCAAGCACGGTCAGGTGCGCGCGCAGCTCGGCCTGGCCCTCGGCGATGGCGTCCTTGCTCTCGTGGCCGGTGGCCGGATCGAAGCGGGCTTCGAACAGTTCCACCAGCAGGCGCGCCAGCAGCGGGTAGCGGGTGAAGGTGCCTTCCACATAGGCCTGCGAGAACGGCACGCCGGTCTGCAGCAGGTACTTGCAGTAGCCACGCAGCATCGCCACCTGGCGCCAATGCAGGCCAGCGGCCAGCACCAGACGGTTGAACCCGTCGTTCTCGGCATCGCCGTGCCACACGCGGGCGAAGGTTTCACCGAAGGCGGCATCCACGCTCGGGGCGTCGATCGCACCGGCCACCGATTCCACTTCGAAGTCCTGCACGTAGACCGGGGCGTTGTCGACCGTCAGGCGGTACGGACGCTCGGCGATCACGCGCAGGCCCATGTTTTCCATCATCGGCAGCGCGTCCGACAGCGGAATATCGTCCAGCTGGCGATACAGCTTCAGGCGCAGGCCTTCGCCGCCTTCGCGTTGCACGGCCTGCAGGCTCAGGCGCAGGTCGTCCGGGCCGGTCAGCGCGTCGAGCTGGCTGACGTCGTTGGCGGCGATCTCGGTGCTGGAGTCTTCGATGTAGCCGGCCGGCAGTGCCTTGCCGATGCGGGCGGCAATGCGCAGACCTTCGCTTTCACCGTGGCGGGCCACCAGTGCTTCACGCAGGTCGTCCTGCCAGTTGCGCAGGACCTGGGCCAGCTTCTGCTCCAGCTCGCTGGTGTCCACTTCCAGGGTCTGGCCAGCCTTCGGGCGCACGATCAGGTGCACCTGGGCCAGCGGCGATTCGCCGAGGACCACCGAGCTGTCCACGTACTCGCCCTGCAGGGCGTCCTTGAGCATGGCTTCGATGCGCAGGCGCACATCGGTGTTGAAGCGTTCGCGCGGCAGGTAGACCAGCGCGGAGATGAAGCGGCTGTATTTGTCGCGGCGCAGGAACAGGCGGCTGCGCACGCGCTCCTGCAGACCCAGCACGCCCATCGCGGTGCGGAACAGCTCGTCTTCACTGGACTGGAACAGCTCTTCGCGCGGCAGCGTTTCCAGGATGTGGCGAAGGGCCTTGCCGCTGTGGCTGCTCGGGGCCAGGCCCGACTGGCTCATCACGTATTCGTGGCGCTGGCGCACCAGCGGGATTTCCCACGGGCGGCGGTTGTAGGCGCTGGAGGTGAACAGGCCCAGGAAGCGCTGCTCGCCGATGATCTTGCCCTTGGCGTCGAATTCCAGCACGCCGATGTAATCCATGTAACCGGCGCGATGCACGCGCGAACGGGCATTGGTCTTGGTCAGGATCAGCGCATCCTTCAACCCGGTGGTGGCGTTGAGGCCCTGCGCGGCCAGCGTCTTGACCGGACGGGCGGCGGAGGTGTCC
>NZ_JBFULO010000152.1:0-8422 GCF_054049855.1 Stenotrophomonas sp. P5_B8
TGGTCCAGGCCGGTGTAGAGCGGCACCATGCCCGGCTTCTGCGACCAGAAGAACACGAACAGGCCTGCCGCCACGGCCACGGCGATCATCGCCATCAGTCCGAGCCGACGGGTGATCTGCAGGCTTTGCAGCCGGTCGAACCACTGCCCAGCCTTTTCGGTGTTCAGGGATTCTTTGGAGAGCGACAGGGCCATGCGTTTCTATCCTTACAGCGGCATGTTCATCACGTCCTGGTAAGCCTGGACGAGACGGTTACGGACTTCCACGGTGGCGCGGAAGGCGATCTGGGACTGCTGCGAGGCGACCATGACCTTGGCCAGGTCCGCACCGGGTTCACCCAGTTCGAAGGCCTTGGCGAGGGCGCCGGATTTCTGTTGCGCTTCGTTGACGCCGGCGATGGCGCCACGCAGGGTGTCGGTGAAGCTCGGGCCCTGGACGTTCTGCGGGGAGACCAGGCCCTGAATGGCATTGCTCTTCGGCGCCTCGGTCAGCGGGCTGACGGCGGACTGCCCCATCTGGGTCTGGAGGGTGCGGATCTGGGAAAGGACGGAGGTGACGGAGTGCGACATCTGGAACGTTCCGAAGCTGGGATGGGGTTTCGAGTGAATACGTTGCAAGTGCCGTGCCGAAACCGTTTACCGGTTCAGTTTTGTTGGTGGCACAAGGGCTTGCGCCTTCACGCGGCGACGGCGAATGGGCGGCCGGTCGCGGCGCGCGACGGAATGTTGCTGCGGCGGTTTGACGCGGCGCGCGTGTCGGGGAGCCGGCGTCGGAAAACCGGCGGGGGGACGTGCAGCCACCCGTGGGGTGGCTCTACCGGGGGTGTGCCGGTGGTGCGGCTACCCGCGGGGCGGTATCGGGGTAGAGCCACCCCATGGGTGGCTGCTCTTCCTAGGGCGTCAGCGTCCAGCGGCCGCTGTTCTGGCGGCGGGCCGGGGCGATGGGACCGGCGTGCTGGGTGAAGACGAACATGCCCTCGCTGTCGGTCAGGCAGGTCAGCAGCAGGGTGTAGGCGGCCGCACCGCCCGGGAACGCTTCGCGCATGCGGATTTCACCGAGGTGCGGGGCGTGGCGCTGGTAGCGATAGGTGCCCTGCACCTGGATCGGGGTGCCCAGAATTTCCAGCACGTACTGGTCGTCCGCGAAATTCACCTGCACCATCCGCCCGGCGTTGGGGTTGTCGGGGCGATAGAGCGGATCGCTGACATTGATGAACTGGCGCGCGTCGAGCGTGGTCGGCAAGGTGCAGGCCGGGGTGGCCAGGGAGGTGGTGGGCAGCAGGGCCAGCAAGAGCAACACGGGGAACAGGCGCATCGGATGACCTCCAAGGGGATGTGCCTTTGATGCTAGTCAGTGCATGGCGCGGGTCTGTAGGAAACGTTGCAATCTGTCTGCCGGCCGTTGCCGCGAACGCCACAACGACAAAGCCCGGGACAGGCCCGGGCTTCTGTGTCATTCCAGCGTGCGGTGGGCTCAACCGGCCAGTTCGGTCTGGTCGCGTTCGATGCCGTACTTGCGCAGCTTCTCCACCAGGGTGGTGCGGCGCAGGCCGAGCAGCTGGGCGGCGTGGGCGACCACGCCCTGGGTACGCTCGAGGGCCTCGTTGATCAGCGTCAGCTCGATGTTGGCCATGTGGTTGCGCAGGTCCAGGCCGGCATCGGGCAGGCCGGCGGCGCGGGTGACCGGGCCGATGCCGTTTTCCAGCGAAGCAGCCACGCCCGGGGCCGGGGTGTGGAAGGAGAAACTGCGCAGGTCCAGACGCTCGTCAGCCACCGGTGCCGGGGCGGCCACGACCACCGGCGCGGCGGCGGTGAAATCACCGCGATAGCGCGCCGGCAGGTCCTGCACGCGCACGTTGCCGCTTGGATGCAGCACGGCCAGGCGCTCGACCAGGTTGGTCAGCTCACGCACGTTGCCCGGCCATTCGTACGTGGCCAGCGCCTGCAGCGCTTCGGCGGTGAAGCGCACTTCGCCGCGACCGGTGCGTGCCAGCTGCGCGGCGATGGTGGTCACCAGTGCCGGCAGGTCTTCGCTGCGCTCGCGCAGCGCCGGCACGTCGATGGGGAAGACGTTGAGGCGATAGAACAGATCCTCGCGGAACTTGCCGTCGGCAATGCGCGACTCCAGGTCGCGGTGGGTCGCGGCGATCACCCGCACGTTGCAGCGGATGGTCTGGTTGCCGCCCACGCGCTCGAAGCTGCGCTCCTGCAGCACGCGCAGCAGCTTGACCTGCATCGGCAGGCTCATGTCGCCGATTTCATCCAGCAGCAGAGTGCCGCCTTCGGCCATCTCGAAGCGGCCCTTGCGGGCGCTGAGCGCACCGGTGAAAGCACCCTTTTCGTGACCGAACAGCTCGCTCTCCAGCAGCTCGGCCGGGATCGCGCCGCAGTTGATCGCCACGAACGGGCCATCGCGACGCGGCGAGCGCTGGTGGATCGAGCGCGACACCACTTCCTTGCCGGTGCCCGATTCGCCCAGCACCAGCACGRTGGTGTCGAATGCGGCGACCTGTTCGATCATCAGGCGCAAGGCGCTCACCGCCGCGCCGTCGCCGGTGGGGCCGGTTTCCTGCACGGCACCGGCCTGGTGCTCGGCATCCAGGCGCTTGAGGCTGGCGCGGCGCAGCAGGGCCTCCATCTGCGCGTGGCGCAGCGGTGCCTCCAGCGGCCACACGTTGGCTTCGTGCAGGCCGTGCTGCTGGGCAAAGCGGGCGGCATCGCCGTCGATCAGCATCACCGGCGGCGGCAGCGCGCCCTTGCCGGCCCAGGCAAACAGCGCATCGCTGCCCGCGCCCGGGTCCAGGCTGCCGATGATCACTGCCACCCAGTCGTTGGGGCGGTGACGGGCCGTGTCGATGTCGGCCGCGTCGGCCACCCAGCGCGGGTTGAAATCCATGAATTCGAGCAGGGCGACGGTGCGCTCGGCGCGCACGGCGTCGTTATCCAGCACCAGGATGCGCGACTCACTCATGATCCATTCCCCTTCAGGCCTTCCAGGATCGGCATGACTTCCTGGATGTAGGACAGCTTGCTGACGAAGTTGTCGGCGCCGGCACGCAGGGCATGCTCGCGGTGTTCGACATCGTCGAAGTGGCTGGCGATGACGATGTACGGCGCGTCGTCCTGCGACTTGATCAGGCGGGTGGCCTGCAGGCCGCCCATCTCCGGCATGGCCAGGTCCATCAGCACCACCTGCGGGCGCAGCGATTCGGAACGCTCGATGGCTTCAAGCCCGTTGGCGGCGCTGCCGATCACGTCCAGCCACTCGACCTTGCGGAAGTGGCGCATCGCCGCGTTGATGAAGCCTTCGTGGTCATCGACCAGCAGGACGGTGAGCTTGTTCATGTCTTCCATTTCCTTCAGCCCACCCGGGCCAGTTGCGGGGTGCGGGCATTGATCCGACGGCGTTCGCGAGCCGGAGCGATGTCCAGTTGTTCGCGGTATTTTGCAACGGTGCGGCGCGCGATGTTGACGCCCTGGCGGGACAGCAGGCCGGCGATGGCTTCGTCGGCCAGCGGGCGAGCGGACGGCTCGGCATCGATCAGGCGGCGCACCATGGCCTTGACCGCCTGCCCGGAGACGCTGGCACCTTCCAGGCGCACGGCGAAGAAGTGCTTCAGTTCCAGGGTGCCGCGCGGGGTCTGCAGGTACTTGCCGGTGGTGATGCGCGAGACGGTGGACTCGTGCATGCCGATCGCATCGGCCACTTCCTTCAGGGTCAGCGGTGCCATCGCCTCTTCGCCGCGGGTCAGGAACCCGGCCTGGCGTTCGATGATCACCCGCGTGGTGCGCAGCAGGGTGTCATAGCGCATCGACAGGCCGCGGGTGAGCCAGCGCGCCTCCTGCAGCATGTCACGCAGCGGCTGGGCGGCATCGCCGGCCTCGGCCAGGGCGCTTTCGTAACCGGGGTTGATGCTGAGGCGACGGCTGGTGGCCGGGTTGAGCGCCACGCGCCACTGGTTGTCGGCATGCCAGGCGATCACATCGGGGATGACCACGCCGGTGTCGTCCGGGCGCAGGCTGTCGCCGGGGCGCGGCTGCAGCGACAGGATCAGCCGCACCGCTTCATGGATGTCGGCAACTTCGGCATCCAGTTCGCGGGCCAGGGCAACGTAGTCGTGCGCAGCCAGGCTGGCCAGGCCCTGATCCAGCACGCGCTGGGCCAGGTGGCGGGCCGGCACGCGGCCGGGCAGGGCGCGCAGCTGCACGCTCAGGCATTCATGCAGGTCGCACGCGGCCAGCCCGGCCGGCTCGCCGTGCAGGATCTGCTGGCGCACGGCTTCGACACCGGCGGCATCCACGTCGCAGTGGGCGCTGGCCAGCAGTTGCAGCTGCGCCAGCGGCGCGTCCAGGTAGCCGGCGTCGTCGCAGTGCTCCAGCCAGAAGCTGGCCACGCCCAGTTCGCGCGCATCCAGCTCCAGCGACAGGCGCTGCAGGGCGCGCAGTTGGGGGTCACTGGATTCGTCGGCGGCAATGCGCTGCATGCGGTCGTCGTCCCCGTCCTGCCAGCTGGCGCCGGGCACGTCCCACATCGCGCTTTCCGGCAGCTCGTCGAAGGCGGCCACTTCCTGCACGGTGGTGGTTTCGGCGGTGTCATCGGCCGGGGCGTCGGGCGCCTCCTCCAGTTCCAGCAGCGGGTTGGTTTCCAGTGCGCGGCGGATCTCCAGCTCCAGTTGCATGCCGTCCAGCTGCAGCAGTCGGATGGACTGCAGCAGTTGCGGCGTGAGGTGGAGCTGCTGACCCAGCTGGGTCGACATCGTCGGCTTCATGCGTTTTCCCCGTCGCACCGACTCCCCGGTGCGTTATGGAACGCATCTTGCTTGTGATATCCCGACACCGTAATCAGGGGGTTCCTGAGTGGTGTCGTTGGTTTCCTGACACCTTGTCAGGAAAACCACTACAACGCCTCGGACTTTTGACGCTGCCTGCGGCGGAAACCCTTGTGTTTCCGTCGCCAAGGCGGCTGGGGCCTGTTCAAAATCCCGACGCTGCCAAGTCTGAAGCCTTCAGCGTGCCGGGGAACCGACGCCCACTACCTGGCGCCTCACTCCAGTTCGTGCTGGTGGCGCGCGGCGAGCAGCAGCAGATCGTTGGCGCGGCGGCAGCCGAGCGACTCCATCATGCGCGCGCGGTGGGTCTCCACCGTCTTGACGCTGATGCCCAGGTCCGCGGCGATTTCCTTGTTGCTCTCGCCCCGGCCGATCTGGCGCAGGATCTCGCGCTGGCGCGGCGACAGCGCCGCCACGCCCACCGGTTTTTCCTTGCCCAGCATCGGCGCCAGCATCTTGGCCGAGATCTGCGGGCTCAGGAACACCTGGCCGGCATGCGCGGCGCGCAGGGCCAGCTCCAGCTCCTGCGGCGCGGCATCCTTGACCACGAAGCCGACCGCGCCACGGTCCAGTGCATCGCGCACGTGCACCGCATCGTCATGCATGGTCATCATCACCACCCGGGTGCCGGGCGCGCGCAGCAGGATGTCGCTCAGGGCTTCCAGGCCGGTACGGCCGGGCAGGGACAGATCCATCAGGATCACATCCGGGCTGTGCTGGATGGCCAGCTGCAGCGCCTGTTCGGCGTTGCTGGCTTCGGCGGCGACGTCCACGTCGGCAAAGCCCTGGAGCAGGCGGCTGAGGCCGGCGCGGACCAGGGTGTGATCGTCGACGATGAGAACGCGCACAGGCAGGCTTCGGCAGATGTTAAGGCGGGGTGACCACCTTAACGGAGTGGCGGCCTACCGCCAAGCCGATCCCGTCACGGTAGTGGCGGCCGTTGGCCGGCAAACCGTCAAAACGTCGCTCAGGGGTCCAGCGGACGGCGGTCGGCCAGCCGCGCCTGCGCGATCTGGCGGCGGTGCAGGCGGAACAGGTGCCGTTCCAGTGCCATCTCCAGCGCATCGCTCATCGGCTCGAAGCGCAACCACAGGAAGTGCGCGCCGGCACCGGTGGCCGCTTCGGCCAGCACCGACACCGGCAGGTCGATATGGTCGGGCAACCAATCGCAGGGCTGCAGCCGGATCACGCCCAGGCTGCCGGCCGCCGCGCCGGTACGCATGCCCTGTTCCAGGCGGATGCCGCGCCGTGACCAGCGCAGCGGGCGCAGGTCCAGGTCCTGCGCGGTCTGTCGCACCAGCCGCCCGAGCAGGACCATGGTCAGGTCCAGCTTGGCTTCCAGGCGCTGCAGTTGCGCGGTCGCTTCGCCGCGCTCGTCGTGGCCGTCATCGCCGCGCGAATCTTCCACCAGGGCGACGCTGCGCAGCAGGGTCTCGGCGCTGCCCGGGCGCACCACCGCGCTGCCCAGGCGGAACTCGGCCGGCAAGGCGACCTCGCAGCTCAGCGTTTCATCGAACAGCTCGCTTTCGGCCGGATGATGGATGGCGCTGGGACGCGGCTCGTTCATGACAGGGATTCCGCGGTGAGGTAGGCATGCGCGGCGCGGTTGGCCGCAGCGCCCTTGCGCACGTGGCCGGCAGCCTCGTCGCGCTGGCTCATGATCATCACCATGACGCGCTGCTGGCGGCTTTCCAGTGCGCGCAGGCCGGCGACGTCATCCAGTCCGCCGGGCTGCGCCAACAGATGGGTCTGGTCGGCGTGCAGGGTGTCCAGGCAGGCGCCGGCACCCTCGTGGTCACCGGCCAGCAGGGCGGCTTCCAGCGTGTCCATGGCGGTGTTGAGGTCGGCCAGGGTGGGCGCGGTGGCCATTACACGGCGGCCTGCGCGGGCGCGCGCTGGTCGCGCGGGATCGCATTCCACGCCGCGTCGATCTCGCCCAGCAGCTCCAGCGACTCGCGCAGGGCCTCCGGGTCGTTGTGCAGGTTGGCTTCGGTCAGGCGCTGCATGACGTAATCGTACAGGGCCGACAGATTGCCGGCGATTTCGCCGCCGGCTTCATGGTCGAGCGAGCCGTTGAGGTGGCCGACGATCGCGCACACCTCGCCGATCGCCTTGCCTTTGCGCGCCTGATCGCCACGTTCCAGGCAGGCCTGCGCCAGCCGCACGCGTTCCAGCGCACCGGCCAGCAGCAACGCCACCAGCTTGTGCGGGTCGGCGTCGACGATCGAGCTCTGCACGCCGACTTTGCGGTACTGCTCGGTGAATTGACGGTTTGAACCGTACATCAATCATGTCTCCTTCGTGCGGGGCCGCGTGCCTTGCGGGGTCTGCGGCACCGGGGTGGAGCCTGCGTTGGCTGCTGCAATGGCTGCTGCGTTGGTACCAGTATCGGCCGCGTGTGCGATTTACTTGAGCWGGCGGCCGTGTCGATCAGCGGGCCAGCTGACTGAGCTGGGAGGTGAGCGAGGAGGTGGTCTGGCTCAGCTTGCCCATCAACGCATCCAGTGCCAGGAACTGCTTTTTATAGCGTTCCTCCACGCCGGCCATGCGCACGTCCAGTGCCTTGCGGCGCTTGTCGATGTCGGTCAGGGTGGCGTTGATGCTCTTGGTGCGCGAAACAAAGGCGCCTTCCTTGCCTACCGTGGTGCTGACGTAGCCGTCGACCATGTTGAACAGTTTGGTGGCCGCGCCATCATCACCGGTGAGCGCCTGGCGCACCGCACCGGCCTGGTTGACCAGCGCCGCCTCGAACTTGGTGGCATCCAGCACCAGACTGCCATCGGCATTGGGATAGGCGCGGGTCTGCAGGCCCAGCGTTTTGGGGTCCAGGCCAACGGCGGCCAGGTCCTTGAGCACGCCGCCCATCATCGCGCGCAGCTGGCTGGAGGCCCCGCGCATCTGCGCATCGCCGGTGAGCGAGGAGGGCTCCTTGTTCTCGATGTCGTATTTGGTGGCGGTGCTGATTGCGCTGATCGCGCCGTTGTAGGCGGTGACGAAGTCCTGCATCACCTTGCGCGCGGCCGCCACGTCGGTGCTGACGGTAACGGTACTCTTGCCCGGCTTCTTCAGGTTCAGGGTCAGGCCGGGCACCACGTCGGCGACGGTGTTCTCGCTGGACACCACCTCCACCCCGTCGATGGTGAGCTTGGCGTCGGCGGCCGGGGTGCGTTCGGTCAGGCTGTTGGCCAGCGCGGTCAGCTCGGCGTTGCCGGACCCGGCGCTGAGCTTGATCGCATTGGCGGTGCCGGATTTCTCCTGCGACAACGACAGGAACTGGTTGTCGCCAGAGGCGATCAGGGTCGACTGCACGCCCAGGCTGCGGCCGGCCTTCTCGATCTTGGTACGGATCGAAGACAGGGTGTCATCGGCTTCGACCTGGATCTCCAGCGTCTTCTTCTTGTCGCCGACGCCCACCTCCAGCGACAGGGTGCCGGCGCCGAAGGTCTTGGTCTTGGACACCGCCGTATCGGCGATCCACTTGTTCGCCGTGGCCAGCTGGTCGACCTGGATGACATGGTTGCCGGTGGCGGCCGAATTGGTGCTGCTGACTGTCAAGATATCGTCGGTACCTTCCTTGGTCGCACTGACCAGGCG
>NZ_JBFULO010000153.1:0-8394 GCF_054049855.1 Stenotrophomonas sp. P5_B8
GCGGTCGCAAGGTCGAACTGATCGACGAGGCCGGCGGTCGCAAGGTCGAACTGATCGACGAGGCCGGTCGCCTGCGCGCGGATTACAAGGAAATGGCGCTGGAGGTGCAGGGCGAAGTCGTCGCGCTGTGGCCGCAGGTGACCAACGAGAACCTGTACGAGATCAGCGACCTGGCCGGTTACAAGGCGGAGTTCCTGCGCCTGTTCGGGTTTGGCGTGGAAGGCGTGGATTACGACGCCGACGTCGCCACCGACGTGAAGATTCCGAACCTGGTCGAGATGGCCTGATCCGGCGTGCCCGAACAGGCACGCGTGGGTTGCACTGCAAACGCCGGGATTACCCGGCGTTTGTCGTTTCAGTTCCAGCGCGGCGCCCGCCTGCCGTGAGCACCAACGCCAGCATCAGCGCGGCGCCGGCACAGCCGGCCGACAACCAAAGCACGGCGGTCAACCCAAGCCCGTCCACCAGCTGACCACCGCTCCACGATCCCAGCGCGATGCCCACGTTGAACACGCCGACATAGAGCGCGCTGGCAATTTCAACGGCCTGCGGCGCGGCCCGTATCACCCATGTCATCAGGCCAACCGACACCCCGCCATAGGCCAGCCCCCAGACCAGAAGCACGGCCGTGCCGCCGGCTGCGGTGTCGCCGAGGGTGAGGTACAGGAGCGGGGTGAGCAACAGGCCCATCGCAATGGCGGTGATCGTGGCTGCGGGGCGATGGGCCGCCGCGGTGCCGGCGATGAAATTGCCGACGATGCCCGCGATGCCGTAGCCGAACAGCACTGCGCCAACCCAGCGTGGATCCACGCCGGCCATGCTGACCAGTAGCGGCCGCACGAAGGTGAAGGTCATGAAATGCCCACCGACCAGCAGCAACGTGAGCAGCAGTCCTGCCTGCAACGCCCGGTTGCCCAGCTGCCCGCGCAACTGGTGCAGGGTAGGGGAAGACGTTACCGACAGTGTGGGCATCGCCACGAGATGCAGGACCAATACCGCTGCACTGAACAGCGCCATCGCGGCGAAGGCCCATCGCCAGCCGGCCAGGTCGCCGATCCAAGTCCCCAGCGGCACGCCCAGCACCGATGCCGCCGCGACGCCGCCGAAGATGATCGACGTGGCCAGCCCCACGCGTTCGGCCGGCACCAGCCGGGCAGCCAGGCCGCCGGCGATGGCCCAGATGCCCCCCATGCAGAACCCGACCAGGATCCGCGCGGCGAGCAACCAGCGGATGTCCGCCGCCAGCGCCGAGGCCAGGTTGGCGGTCACCAGCAGGGCCAGCAGCCCCGCCAGGATCCAGCGTCGGTCAATACCCCCGGCGCTGATCACCACGATCGGCGCGAACAGGGCCGCCAGCAGCGCAGGCAGCGAGAGGGTCAGCCCCACCGTGCCGGTGCTGGTGTCCAGGTGCTGGGCGATATCGGTCAACAGCCCTACCGGCAGCATTTCGGTGGTCACCACCGCGAAGGTGGCCAGGGCGGCGGCAACAACCGCCAACCACGCGCGTGGTGCATGCGGATGCGCACCGGGAAGCCTGTTCATCGTTCGGATCCTGCAGAAAGGGAGGGGGTCGTTGCGGCGGCGTCGCTTGCGTCGCGCGTCTGCGCGGGGAGGCGCTGATGCGCCCACAGCGCAGTGAGCGCCACCATGGCAGCGCCAGCGACGGCGACGACGAATGCGGCGCGCGCACCGCCGATATCCACGAGCTGGCCGGCGCTTGCCGCGCCTATCGCCACGCCCACGTTGAGCCCGGCCAGCAGCCAGGTCATGCCTTCGGTCAGCCGGTGCGCAGGCACGAGCCGCTCTACGATCGACATCGCTACGATCATGGTCGGAGCGAAGCACACTCCAGCCACCAGCACGGCCACCGCAAGCGCAGCGACGCTGTCCACCCGCAGCAGGGGCAGGGTGGACAGTGCGGTCGCCATGCCACCCAGCAACAGCAGCCGACGCAGTGGCCAATGCAGTGTGACCGCACCGAACAACAGCCCCGCCACGCACGAGCCCAGTGCATAGGCGGACAACACCACGCTGGCGGTGGCGGGAACGCCGCGCTGGTTGGCGAAGGCGACACTGGTGATGTCCACCGTACCGACAATGACGCCCATCGCGACCATCAGCAGCGCCAGCAGGCRCACGTTCCCCACGCTGATCGCCGACCCGTGGCGGTCGCCCGGGTCAACCGGCTGCAGCGGCGGTTCGCTGCCACGCTGCACGGTCAGCGCGGTGACGCCGAGCGCCAGCAGCACGGCGGCGGCGAACAGGCCCGCCAGCGGATCGATCGCCACCGACAGTCCTACCGCCAGCGGCGGACCGGCAATGAAGGTCACTTCATCCAGCACGGTTTCGAGCGAGTAAGCGGTTTGCAGACGTGGTTGCCCCCGGAACATCGCGGCCCAGCGCGCGCGCACCATCGCCGACATGCTTGGCATGCACCCGGCCAGCACCGCGCCGGCAAACAGCGTCCATGCCGGTGCGTGCCGCGCGGCCGCGGCGAGCAGCAGCGCCATGCCCAGCACACTGACCGTCGCGGCGACCGGCAGCACGCGCGATTGCCCGTGGCGGTCCACCTGGCGCGAGATCTGTGGCGAGAGCAGCGCGTAGGTGAGGACGAACGCGGCCGCCACGGTGCCGGCAAGGGCATAGCTGCCGCGCAGTTGCGCGAGCAGAGTGATGATGCCGATACCGGTCATCGGCAGGGGCAGTCGCGCCAGCAGGCCGGCCAGGACGAAGCGCCCCGTTCCGGGGGCGGCAAACAGCGTTCGGTAAGGGGCAAGCATCAACGTTCTCCAGGATTGCGCCATCGGCCGGCACGGGTTCATGCGCATACATACGACGCGTATGAATAAAATCCTATATACATACGTTGTGAATGTAAATAAACATACGAACCGTATGTAAGGAGTTGACCGGATGGCCCGCCGCACCCGTGCCGAGATGCAAGAGACCCGCGCCGCCCTGTTGGCCACCGCGCATGCGGTATTCACCACGCATGGCTATGCCGACGCCTCGATGGACGATCTGACCGCGCAGGCAGGGCTCACCCGTGGCGCGCTTTACCACCACTTCGGCGACAAAAAGGGATTGCTGCAGGCCGTGGTGGCGCAGCTGGATACCGCGATGGATGTCCGACTACAGACGATTTCGGCCACGGCTGCCGATCCGTGGGAAGGCTTTCGCAGCCGCTGCCATGCCTACCTGGAGATGGCCCTGGAGCCGGACATCCAACGCATCGTGCTACGCGATGCGCGTGCGGTCCTGGGCGGCGCATCACCGGAAGCGCAGCGCCATTGCGTCGCCTCGATGCAGGCCCTGCTCGAAAATCTCATGCGCCTTGGCGTGGTGGCGGACGCCAGCCCGCAGGCGCTGGCTTCGCTGATATACGGCAGCCTCGCCGAAGCGGCGTTCTGGATTGCCGAGGGACCCGGGGCGTCGGAACGACTGACGCACGCACAGGCCGCGCTTGATCTGCTGCTGCGCGGCTTGCTTGCCTCCCGTTAGCGGCCGGTCACGACGGCGGGCCGTGACCCGGCATCAGGCGAAATCGAAGTCCATCGCCGGACCGGCCGTGCCGACGAATTCGCCCTGCACGTAGTCCACCCCGGCACTGAACAGCAGGCTCATCGAGTTGGCATCGGCGACGAACTCGGCGATGGTGCGGATGTTGGCCGACTGCGCGCGCGCGGTGATTTCGCTGATCTTCTCGCTGTGCTCGCGGGTGCTGGCGACATCGCGGGTGAAGTCGCGGTCCAGCTTGAGGAACTGCGGCTGGAAATGCGCCAGCAGCTGGAACGAGTCCAGCCCCGAGCCGAACTGCTCCAGCCCGATCTGGCACCCCAGCGGCGCCACCTCGGCGAGGAACTGCTGGGCGTTGCGCAGGTGGGTGAACACCTTGGCTTCCGGGGCGTGCAGCCACAACCGCTCGCCCGGTACGCCGTGCGCCTGCAGTTCGCGGCGCAGGGTGGCGATCATCTGCGGGTCGTTGAACGATTCCGGGGTGATCTTGACCATCATGTAGGTCGGCTTGCCGGCACGCTCGCGCTGGCCGAGCACACCGATCGCATGGGCCACGACCCAGCGGTTGATGTCGGCCAGCAGGCCGTGCTCTTCGGCGATGCCCAGGAACGCGGTCGGGCTGAGCAGCTCGCCGTTGTTTTCCAGGCGCAGGTAGGCCTCGTACAGTTCCAGCGGTTCGCCCTGCAGGTTCAGTGCCGGCTGGTAGTGCAGCTGGAAGCCATCGCCGGCCAGTGCCTCGCGGATGCGCGCGACCCAGCGCTGGATGCGCTCTTCCTCAACCCGATCGACCGCGGCCGGATCGAAGATGCGGGTGGTGTTGCCCAGTTCGGACGCCGCCTGCTGGCATTCGGTGGCACGCGCCAGGACCTGGCCGATGCTGGCGATCTTCTCGCCGACCTGCACGCCGCCGATGCTGACGGTGACCGTGGCCGAACGTTCGCCGATGCTGAACACCTGCGCGGCGAAGGCCTCGCGGATCTGATCGGCCAGTGCCACGGTCTGCGCGTAGGCGCCTTCGGTCAGCACCGCGAAGCTGTGTTCGCCGAAGCGGGCAACCTGGGCCTGCTCGCCCACGCTGTCGGCCAGCACCCGGCCCAGCGCGCCGATCAACGCATCGGCCGAATCCAGCCCGATGTCCGGCAGCAGCCGTGCGTAGTGGTCCGGTTCGATCAGCAGCAGGCCGAACTGGCCCTCGCTGCGGCCGGCCTGGGCGACGGCGTTTTCGACATGCAGCATGAAGGTGGGGCGGTTGAGCAGGCCGGTGACCTGGTCGCGCTGGCGCAGGTCTTCGACCTCGCGGGCCAGCTCCGGGTCGAACTCCATGCGCCGGCGGCGGAACACCACCTGCAGGCAGGATTCGCCTTCATAGCTGGCCTGGGTGAACTCCATGGTCGCCGCGAACACCGCGCCATCCTGGTTGCGCGCGTCCACCTGGTACTGCGGCGGCGGCGCCTCGCCCTTGCTCATCGACTTCAGCAGCTGCTTGAAGCCGTCCACGTGCTGCGGGGCGACCATGTCCAGCAGCGAGATGCCTTCCACGTCGTCGAAGGAGTCGTAGCCGAACATCTCCAGGTACGCCTCGTTGGCGCGGATGTGCATGCCTTCATGGACGTAGGCGATCGGGTCGCGCGAGGAGGAAATCAGCGCATCGCAGCGACGCTCGGTCTCGCGCATCTGCGCCTCGATGCGGCGCAGCCCACGGCGCGCGTGCAGGTCGGTCCACTCGTTGCGCACCACCGCCAGCAGGTGTTCGGGGCGGTTGCGCAGGGCGATCGCACGGATGCCGTTGGCACCGGCTTCGACCCACTCGTTCTCATCGATCGATTCGGCCAGCAGGATCATCGGGATGTCCTTGCCGCTGGCCGCGATCTGCTGGGTCACCTGCAGCAGCGGGATGCTCTGCGCGGGGGCGACGAGCACCAGGTCGATCGGCTGGCTGCCCAGGATCTGGGCCAGCTCCTCGCTGTGCTGCGGGCGCGCCGGGCGCACGGCGATGCCGCTGTTGCGCAGCGTGCTGACGATGGTTTCAGCGTTTTCCCCGCTGTCATCCACGATCAGCAGGCGGACGGTGATGTCATTCGCGTTCTGCATTCACTACTCCCCGGACTGCAAACTTGATACACGATGCGTGTGGATACGTCCATGCGGCAGACGGTAGCCGGTCACGGATCCACGCGATGGTCAGACCACCTGGCCGGCGGCATGGCCGCTGGCCCAGGCCCACTGGAAGTTGTAGCCGCCCAGCCAGCCGGTCACGTCCAGCACTTCCCCCACGAAGTGCAGGCCGGGGACCAACTGCGATTCAAAGGTGCTGGAAGACACCTTGCGGGTGTCCACCCCGCCCAGGGTGACTTCGGCGGTGCGGTAGCCCTCGGTGCCGCTGGCCACCAACGGAAAGCCCTGCAACAGGGCGGCCGCCTCGCGCAGCTGCGGTTCGTCGATCTGCTTGACCGGGCGGTCCGGCAGCCAGTGCTCGCACAGGCGCAGCGCCAGCCGCCGCGGCAGCACCTCCGACAGCACCGTGCGCAGCTCGGCCGCGCCGCGCTCGGCCTTCATCCGGCGCAACCAGGCGTCCGCGTCCTGGCCCGGCAGCAGGTCCAGGCGCAGGTCGTCGCCGGGCTCCCAGAACGAGGAGATCTGCAGGATCGCCGGGCCACTGATGCCGCGGTGGGTAATCAGCATCGAGTTGCGGAATTCCACGTTGTTGCAGCGGGCGGTAATCGGCAGCGCCACGCCGCTGAGGTCGTTGAAACGTTCCTGGTGCTTGCCGCTCAAGGTGAGGGGCACCAGCCCGGCGCGGGTGGGCAGCACCTCGTGGCCGAACTGGCGGGCCAGCTCATAGCCGAAGCCGCTCGCGCCCAGGCTGGGGATGGAGAGCCCGCCGGTGGCCACCACCAGCGAGGCCGCATGGAAATGCCCCTGTGCGGTCTGCACGTGGAAGCCGTCGGCGCCGCGTTCGACCTTGGTCACCGCGCAATCGGTGCGCACCTGGACGCCGGCGGCCTGGCACTCGTCCATCAGCATGCGCACGATCTGCTTGGAGGAGATGTCGCAGAACAGCTGGCCCARTTCCTTCTCGTGGTAGGCGATGCCGTGGCGCTCGACCATCTCGATGAAGTGCCAGGGCGTGTAGCGCGCCAGTGCCGACTTGCAGAAGTGCGGGTTGGCCGAGAGGAAGTTGGCCGGGGCGGTGCCGGTGTTGGTGAAATTGCAGCGGCCACCGCCGGACATCAGGATCTTCTTGCCGACCTTGTTGGCATGGTCGATCACCTGCACGATGCGTCCGCGCTGGCCCGCCGTGAGCGCGCACATCAGCCCGGCCGCACCGGCCCCGATGACCAGCACGTCGCAGCGGATCACACTCACGCCTGCGCTTTCTGCTTGCGCCAGGTGGGGATGACGCTGAGCTGGGCCTTGTCGGATGTCAGCTGCACTTCGCCGTCCTGGATCTGCACGTCCCATTGCATCGTGCGTTCGATCTGCGCGCCCCATTCGGTGACGAACTCACCGGGCAGGTCCATCACGTCCAGCCCGGACAGCTTCTTCAGCGCCGAGGCGTTGCGGTCCCACCAGATATCGGCCGCGCGGCCACCATAGGTGACCAGCTGCACCGCGCGCGCGCGGCCGGCGGCCTTGCGCAGGCGCGATTCGTCCGGCTGTCCCAGCTCGATCCACAGCTCGATGTCGCCGGTGTAATCACGGCGCCACAGGTCCGGCTCGTCGTCCACGCTCAGGCCACGGCCGAATTCCAGGCGGTCGTCGGCGTTCAGCGCGAACGTCAGCAGCCGCACCATCAAGCGGTCATCGGTCTCGGACGGATGCTGGGCCAGGGTCAGCGTATGGCTGGCGTAATAGCCGCGATCCATGTCGCTGATCTGCAGTTCGGCCTTGCGGATGGTGGCGGTGAGGGCCATGGGGATACCGTAAACAAAGAGCGCCATGATAATGGGTGTGCCATGACCCCGTCCGATCCGATTCCCAGCGCCATCGCCGCCAGCCGCCTGCAACTGCCGCCGGGCGAGTGGGCGAGCCTGCTGGACGGGCTGTGCGCGCGCTTCCCGCGCATCGAGCGGGCGCAGTGGGAGAGCCGGTTCGCGCGCGGGCGGGTGCAGGATGCGCAGGGCAGGGCGCTGGCGCCGGACCGGCCGTGGCAGGTAGGGCTGGAGATCCTGTATTTCCGCGAGGTGGCCGACGAGCCGGCGATTCCGTTCCTCGAATCCATTCTCTATCGGGATGCGGACCTGCTGGTGGCCGACAAGCCGCATTTCCTGCCGGTCACGCCGGCCGGGGGGCATGTGCGGGAAACGCTGCTGGCGCGCCTGGTCGCGCGCACCGGCAACGCCGAGCTGGTGCCGCTGCACCGGCTGGACCGGCTCACCGCCGGGCTGGTGCTGTTCTCGACCCGGCCGGCCACGCGCGACGCCTACCAGCGCCTGTTCCGCGAGCGGCGCATCCACAAGACCTACCAGGCGCTGGCGCCCGCGCTGCCCGCGCTGACGTTCCCGCTGGAGCGGCACAGCCGACTGGTGCCGGGCGATCCGTTCTTCCGCATGGACGAAGCGCCCGGGGAGCCGAATGCGCGGACGCGGATCGAGGTGCTGTATGCCGACGGCCCGATCTGGCACTACCGGCTGCAGCCCGAAACCGGGCGCAAGCACCAGCTGCGCGTGCACATGGCCGCGTTGGGTGCGCCGATCGTGGGCGACGATCTGTATCCGCAGCTGTGCAGGGTGGGGCCGGAGGAGGTCGAAGCGCCGCTGCAGTTGTTGGCGCAGGGGTTGGCGTTTGTCGATCCGTTGAGCGGGGCGCCACGGCAGTTCGCGAGCGAACGCCAGCTCGAGCAGCACCCCGGGTAGTGCCGGCCGCTGGCCGGCTCCC
>NZ_JBFULO010000154.1:0-8391 GCF_054049855.1 Stenotrophomonas sp. P5_B8
GTTGGGAGGGGTGAGGGTCGGCACCACCTTGGACGACCAGAACCGCATCAGCGGCGTGCTATCGGCGATCGCGCTTGGCGGGCTGGAGGCTGTCGACTTCAAGGCGGCAAGCGGCTGGGTGCGGCTCACCGCCGCGCAGCTGCAGGGGATCGCACAGGCGATCTCAGGGCACGTGCAGGCGTGCTTCTCGGCGGAGCGGGCGCACCACGAAGCGATCGCTGAGATCGACACGCTGGGACAGGCCGAGGCGTACGACGTGACTCAGGGGTGGCCGGGATGACGATCACCGCTGACATCCAGAGCCTTGAGCCAGGCGCTCGCTTTATGGGGTTCGAACTGGACGCCAGCCGCATGGGGGCCGATCAACTGTTCTTCCACGCCCACCGGCAGGAGACTCCGATCTTCTGGCAGGGGCAGGCCTACGGTCCTTGGCCCGTCGAGGCGACCGGCTTTGCCCGGACAGGGGATCAGCCGCCGACGCCCCGGTTGAAGGTTGGCAACCTCGACGGATCCATCACGGCAATGTGCCTGATGTTCGGCGACCTGGTGGGGGCCCGCCTGATCCGCCGGCAGACGTTGGTCAAGTACCTGGATGCGGTCAACTTTCCCGGCGGCAATCCTACCGCCAACCCGACCGAACACTTCCAGGACGAGATCTGGTTCATCGAGCGCAAGGCGGCGGAAACCGACGAGTACATCGAGTTCGAGCTGTCCACCGCGGCGGACCTCAACGGCGAGCAGCTGCCAGGCCGGCAGATCATCGCGGGGACGTGTGGCCACCTCATCCGGGGCGGCTACCGAGGGCCCTACTGCGGTTACACGGGCAGCGCCTGCTTCGATATCAACGACAACCCGGTGGACGACCCGGCGCTCGACGTGTGCCCCGGCCTGCTGCGCAGCTGCAAGCGCCGGTTCGGCGAGAACGAGGAACTGCCCTATGGGGGCTTCCCCGCCTCCGGCCGCCTTCGGACGTAGCGCGAAAGATCAACGACGGTGAATGCCACTGCTGCGTGGGTGGCGTGGGAAGGGAGGAAGACGGACGAGCGGCCGAGGCGCGAGACGTAAGGCCCCTGATACCTCCACTGAGAAGACCACGCCATAGCTCTACCAGGGGATCAGCACCGGGCACCGTCACCAATTACCAAAGGCCCGCACTTGGCGGGCCTTTTCTATGGGCGAAATATGGAAACGACGACCCTTCAAGCCATTCAGGCCCACGCCGTGGCCGAGTATCCCCGGGAGTGCTGCGGGCTGGTGGTGCTGACCGCGCAGGGCGAGGAGTACATCCCGTGCAGGAACACGGCTGAAAAGCCGACGGACAACTTCCGGCTTCCGGGTGAGGACTACATTGCCGCCGAGGACCGCGGCGAGGTGCTGGCGCTGGTGCACAGCCATCCCAACGGATCGGCCGAGCCAACGGATGCCGACCGAGTCATCTGCGAGAAAAGCGGCCTTCCGTGGCACATCGTCAGTGTCGGCCAGGTGGACGGCGTACCCGAGTGCGGCGACGTCCGCAGCTTTGGTCCCTGCGGCTATGAGGCCCCGCTGGTAGGCCGGCAGTTCGCACACGGCACCCTCGATTGCTACACGCTGGTGCAGGATTTCCACGCGCGCGAGCTTGGCATCCGTCTCGGCCAGTACGAAAGGGCGGACGATTGGTGGCTGCAGGGCGAGGATCTCTACAGCCTCGATCGACTGCGGGCCGAGGGATTCGAGCTGATCAGCGACGCGCCGCAGCGGGGCGACATGGTGGTCATGCAGATCCGCGCTGAGGTGCCCAATCACGCCGGTATCTACCTGGGCGACGGGCAGATGCTCCATCACCTGCAGGGTCGCCTTTCCGAGCGCGTGATCTACGGCGGCTACTGGGCCGAGCGCACCCGCTACATCGTCCGGCATCGCGAGGCGCGCCATGGATAAGCTGCGGACGGTTCGCCTCTACGGCGTGCTGGGCGCGCGCTTCGGCCGGCGCTTTCGCCTGGTCGTGAGCAACCCTGCCGAGGCCGTGCGCGCGCTGTCGGTGCAGTTGCCGGGCTTTTCTGAGTTCCTGGCGTCAGCCAAGGACAAGGGCATGGAGTTCGCCTTCTTTGTCGGTTCCCGGAACATCGGTAAGGCCGAGCTTGACGATCCACCCGGCGACGATGATATCCGCATCGCTCCGGTGCTGGTCGGCTCAAAGCGTGCCGGCGTACTGCAGACGATCGTGGGCGCTGTCCTGATCGTCGTTGGCATCTACGGCAACATCGCCGGCGGTTGGGGACAGCCCTTCATCAATCTTGGCGTGGGCATGGTCATGGGAGGCGTTGCCCAAATGCTCGCGCCGCAGGCGCGAAACCTCGGCGCCAAAGACAGCCCAGAAAACACCCCGAGCTACAGCATGAACGGTGCCGTCAACACGCAGGCGCAAGGCAACCCTGTGCCGCTCGCATACGGCGGGCACGACGAGAAAGGCATGTACGTGGGCTCGGCAATTATCAGTGGCGGCATCATGGCGGAGGATCAGACTTGAGCGCATTGACGGTCGCAACCCCGCATTCGTACGGCCCCTCGCAGGCTGGTGCAAACCCGCTTTCGATCGTGGACCTGCGAGGGGCGAAGAAGGGCGAGGCGACGGCTCGCCAGCCTGTGGAAACCCCCGACAGCCTGCGCTCCATCGCGCGCGCCCGCATCTTGGACCTGATCAGCGAGGGTGAGATTCGTGGCCTGGTGGATGGCAACCGTTCGATCTTCCTGGACGGCGTGCCGATCGAAGGCCCCGGCGGCGTCCTGAACTTTCAGGGTGTGCGAGTGGAGCTTCGCTCGGGCACGCAGGATCAGTCGCACATTCCAGGCTTCCCGAGCGTCGAGAACGAAATCGGCGTTGGCGTCGAGCTTCGGACCGATACGCCGGTCGTGCGAACGGTGTCAGGCAGCGAGTTGTCGGCGATCCGAGTTCGCTTTGGCGTCCCGACGCTGCAGAAGCTGAACACAGAGAACGGCGACACCGAAGGCTACAGCGTCGGATATGCGATCGACCTGTCGACCGATGGCAGCACGTCCTCGACTGTGTTGAGCAACGCGTTCACCGGCAAGACGACCACCCTGTATCAGCGTAGCCACCGCATCGACCTCCCCGCTGGCCAGAGCTGGCAGATTCGCGTGCGCCGCCTCACGCCGAACGCCAACAGCAACACCGTCGGCGACACGGTGAACGTGGAGTCCATCACCGAAGTGATCGATGCCAAGCTGCGTTATCCGAACTGCGCCTTGGCGGCGGTCGAGGTCGACGCAAGCCAGTTTCAGACCAAGCCGAGTACCGCCTACCAAATTTGGGGGCGCATCGTTCAGGTGCCGAGCAACTACGACGTCGCCACGCGCACCTACAACGGCATCTGGGACGGCACCTTCAAGCCTTCATGGACGAACAACCCGGCGTGGATCTTCTACGACCTGGTGGTCAACGACCGCTTCGGGCTGGGCCATCGGATCCCGGCGGCGTGGGTTGATCGCTGGCGGCTGTATCAGATCGCGCAGTATTGCGATCAGCTGGTGAGCGACGGCATGGGCGGCCGGGAGCCGCGCTTCGTGTCCAGCGTCTACATGCAGACCCGGGGTGATGCCTACAAGGTGCTGCAGGACATGGCGTCGATGTTCCGAGGCGTCAGCTTCTACGCGGCCGGCCAGATGATGGCCTCCTGCGACATGCCTCAGGATCCGATCTTCACCTACACCGCAGCGAACGTGGTCGATGGCAAGTTCGGGTACGAGGGAACAAGCCTCAAGGCCCGCCATACCGTCGCCCTTGTATCGTGGTCCGATCCGGACGACTTCGGCCGGCAGAAGGTTGAGACGGTCGTCCATCGTGAAGGCGTGGCCCGGTACGGGATCAACCAGATCGAGGTGACGGCGATCGGCTGCCACTCGCGATCGCAGGCACAGCGCGTTGGCAACCACATCCTGTGGACGGAGTATCTGGCGACCGAAACCATCAGCTTTGTCGTCGGGCTCGAGGGCATGATCTGTCAGCCCGGCGACGTCTTCCAGGTAGCCAACAAGTACCGCGCTGGCCGCCGCAACGCTGGACGCATCCGGGGGGCCACTCTCGATACCCTGACCCTCGATGCTCTTCCCCCGGCCATAGGCCCCGGTGACACCCTTCGGGCCACCCTGCCTACGGGGCGCACCGAGGCGCGCACTGTGGCGCAGGTTACGGGCAATACGGTGCGGGTTATCGCGCCGTGGTCGGCTGTTCCGGTCAAGCACTCGATCTGGTGTGTTGAAAGCGCCGATCTGGCCCTCCAGCAGTTCCGGGCAGTGTCGATCACGGAGGAGACGCCGACTACTTTCCGGATCACCGGCATCCACCACGTCCCGCAGAAGTTCGCGGCGATCGATGACGGCACCCGGCTGGAGCTGCCGCCGATCAGCATCATCCCGCCTTCGGTTCAGCCGCCGCCGGCCAGCGTTGCGCTGACCTCGCGGTCGGTGATCGACCAGGGCATCGCCAGCCACATCCTGAACATCGCTTGGGAGCGGGCGGACAAGGCGATCGCGTACGACGTCGAATGGCGGCGCGATGACCTGGATTGGGTCCGGGCCGGCCGGGTTGCGACGGCCAGCCTTGACGTGCCCGGGATCTATGCRGGCCGTTATCTGGCCCGCGTCAGGGCCATCAATGCCCTTGGCGTGGCCTCCATGCCAAAGCTCAGCCCCCTGACCGACATCGCTGGCAAAACCACGCCGCCGCCGGCACTGACGTCGCTGGCAGTGGCGAGCATCGTTTTCGGTATCGACTTGGCTTGGGGCTTTCCGCAAGGCGCGACCGATACGGCGAAGACGGAAATTTGGTACTCGCCGGCAGACGATCTGGAAAACGCGATCAAGCTCGGCGACTTCGCCTACCCGCAGGCGCGGCACTCAATGATGGGCCTGGCTGCTGGGGCGCGGTTCTTCTTCTGGGGCCGCTTGGTCGACCGCAGCGGGAACATCGGTCCGTGGTATCCGGCCAGCCGTGGGGTGATGGGCGAAGCCAGCACCAACGCCCAAGCGATCTTGGACTACCTGGTCGGCAAGATCACGATGACTGAGCTGGCGCAGGAGCTGCAGCGCGAGATCGAGAGCATCCAGAGCTTGGTCCCGCTGTTGTGGTCGGCAGATGCCACCTACGCGGCGGGTCAGACGGTCGTGTTCGAAGGCCGCATCTACCTATGGACGGGGGAGGAGGCCGGCAACGAAACGCCGCCGGCAGATCCCTGGCGCGATATCGGCGGGGTGCTGCAGGAGGCAGGCGCGATTGTTGGCCGGCTGGACAGCTTCGAGCAGAGCATCACCGAGCTTGAGGGCCAGGTGACCGCTCAGGGCAAGAAGGTGGATGGCCTGTTCGCCCGCCTCGACGTTATTGGCGCGGGCGATGCGGTCGGTGGAGCGGGCGACGCTCACTTCTACGCCGGCACCATGACCATCCAGTCCGTCATCACCCAGGGCGACCTCGCGCAGGCTATTCGGCTCGACCAGGTTTCGGCCGGCCTCACTCAAGGCCTGACCGAAGTCAGCGCATCGGTGCAGCGGGAAAGTAGCGCGCGTGTGGAGGCGGACCAGGCTCTCGCCCGGGACGTGACGACGGTGCAGGCGAAGCTCGGGGACACCCAAGCGGCCGTGCAGCAGACCTCCGAGGCATTGGTCGGCTTGGACGGGCGGGTGAAGGCTGCGTACTCGGTCAAGGCTCAGATCAACGCTGATGGCCGGATCTACGCCGCCGGCATGGGCCTCGGCGTCGAGCAGTTGCCCGACGGCAGCTATCAGTCGCAGTTCCTTGTGCAGGCTGATCGCTTCGCGCTACTGAACGTCTCCAACGGCGTTACCTCTACCCCGTTCGTCATCCAGGGTGGTCAGACGTTCATCAACCAGGCTTTCATCGGTGACGCGTGGATCACCAATGCCAAGATCGCCAACGGCGCGATCGACAACGCGAAGATCGGCAACTTCATCCAGTCTGACAACTACGTGCCTGGGCAAACCGGCTGGCGTATCGACAAGTCGGGGGCCATGGAGATCAACGGCATGACGCCAGATGGCTACCGGGTACGCATGGTCAACACCGGCTTGTACCTCTACTACCCGAACGGCAATCTCGCCATCGAGCTTGGAGCATTGGCATGACACAAGTGGGGCTTCGCGTGCGCAGCCCTTCGGGCTACGTGGAGACGACAGTAACCACCAAGCTGACCAAGACGATTGGCCGGTACGCGATACCGCTGTTCGACGCGGTCAGCAGTGGAAGCGGATCCGGGCGGCGCTACACCGCGCCGGCCGCAGCAAACGGGGGGCTGACCATCGATGCGTTCCAGGGTGGTCAGCCCTTCTTCTATTTCCTGGCGAACGGGCAGAAAAGCATGTGGGGCCTGCTGCTGCCTTCAGTAACCGTCACGTCCAATTCAATCTCCTGGAATTGGTCAGATGCCGCGGTGAACCAACACGTTCGGGCTGAACTGTTCGATGCATCCACCGCCGGCCGCGACTGCGTGGGCGGCGTCATCTTGGTCTATGGGGTCTACAGCTGATGGCCGCTGGTTTGAGAATTCGGAACCAGGACACGGGCCTGGTGCAGATCGGAACCGGGTATCGAAACCTGGAGCTGATCCAGTCGGGGGTAATGAACACGTCCGCCTTCATCGGCGGGGGCGACATTCGCTACTCGAGGACGCCGTCGGGATTCCTGATGAGCACCTTGGGTAACGACTATCTGCACGTGGTCCGGTTCGTCAGCGACACAATCGGTGCCGCGTCCGGGTACGGTATCTCGCAGGAAAACAACAGCTTCAAGGTCTGCGTTTTCTCGAACAGCCCGACCAAGAGCTTGGAGTACTACACGTTCGGGTACTCGGGAAACCAGCCCTCTGGCCCGGTCGGCCTGCGCATGCGCAATCCAGACGGTACGGTGTTCTACGATTCCCGCCGGAAGCCGTTGCGGGTGCTGGCGTCCGTGCCGTTGCCCAATACCACCGGGCCGCTGGTGCACCTCGGCCAGTTCTTCCCAGGGACGAAGATTGGCCTGGCGCTGGCAAATCCCCGGTACTACTACCGATCGCCATATCCGGAAATTTGCTCCATGGCGACCGACTTCCTGCACATGGACTCAGCCAACAATGTGCGCCTGTCCGTAGGGCAGGTATGGAATCAGAACCGTTCCACGGCCTTCACCGTGGGCGACACGGTGATGGCAAACCAGGACGCTGTGATGCTGGTGATCGACCTGACCGAAATGCCCCTGAATTTCACGGCGTGATCAGGCCACGGCCTCAAGCAAGGCCTCGCTGTTGTTGCGGGGCGTGTTCACCGCGCGGTTGACCCGGTAGGCCTCCATCGCAGGCGGCTCGCTGGCGAGCAGCATTGCCATAGCGTCATCCGGCGAGGCGGTCATCCATTCCTCGGCCTGGCCGGGGTCCAGCCACACCGGCATGCGGTCGTGGATGTCAGCGGAGACGCCGCTGCTGTCGCCGGTGATCACGGTAAAGGTGCCGAGGTTGTCGGGGTCGAGGAGGGGGCTGGTGTCTTCCCACAGTCCGGCGGCCCACAACGGGGTCGCCGCGTGAATGAACCATGGATCTTTCTTCCCGTCCTCGGCGTTAACCGACCACTCGTAGTAGCCGGCCATGGGGATTAGGCACCGGTGCTTCTTGAAGGCGGAGCGGAACGCCGGCTTGGTGGCCACAGTCTCGATGCGCGCATTGATGGTCGACCCCTGTAGCTTCTTGGCCTTGGCCCAGAAGGGCAGCAGGCCCCAGGCCAGGCGCTGCAGCTGCAGGCCATCGCCGCGGTCCAGCATCACCGCGGCGCGCTGTGTTGGCGCCAGGTTGTAGCTGGCCGGCATGGATAGCAGCTCGCCCACCAGCTGGGGGAAGCCCAGGCTGGCGGCATCGCGGATCGGGGTCTGGACGAATCGGCCGCACATGGCCGAACCATACTCCCTGCGGCTGTCCCTGACCTTCGCGTGGCGTGCACCCCGACGGGCCGCGCCCGAGACCGCTTACTGGCCGGCGCTGGATTCCCCGGTGGCGCCCCCTGGCGCGAACGCGCAACCTATCCATGTCGGACCCGGGGCCATTGGCTGCTCAACCCGGGGGCGCCTGAGCCGCGCCGCGCCGACACCTTCGCGGCCCGATTACATCCAGTCGCGGAATCTGAGATCCCGGTCCGTATCCTGCGCGCCATGCTCCCGCCCTGCGACTACACCGAATTCATGATTGCGCCCCGCCCGCAAGGCTGGGTGCAGCACGGTGAACACTGGGGGCTTTGGTGGGGCAACCGGCAGATCGCCAGCGTGCAGCCATGCTCCGATGGCATCCGCGTGACCTTGGCCTGCAGGAAACTCTGGCAGGACAAGCAGGTCCGGGCGGCCAGCATCGACCAGGG
>NZ_JBFULO010000155.1:0-8337 GCF_054049855.1 Stenotrophomonas sp. P5_B8
CCCCATGCCCTTGGAGGCGAAATAAAGGRGGAGGCCGCYCCGCGGCCGGAGGACATTCGCCGGAAAGGGCATGGGGCCCCAGCGCCCGACCCACCGACGGCGGCCGGCCCCCACCCAAACCGACCCACGCGCACCGATCACACCCGCAGCAGCAACCGCAGGTCCTCGCCCACCTGACGCTGATCCACCATGCGCAACCGGCGCTGCTGGTCCATCGCATGGATGCCCAGCCCGGACAGCAGCGGCAAGCCGTGCTCACCCAGCAGCGTGGGCGCCTGGTACAGCAGCACCTCATCGACCCAGCCACCGGCCAGCAACGCGCCGGCCAGGGTGGCACCGGTTTCGGTGTGCACTTCATTGATGCCACGCTCGGCGAGCAGGCGCAGTACTGCGCCCAGGTCCAGGCGGCCGTCGCGGCTGGGCACGCTGGCAAACTCGGCATCGGCGGCGTCCGGCGCGCTCACCGAGGCATCGTGCAGGTACAGCGTCGGCGCCCCGCCCTCGCGCACGCGGGCGCATTCCAGCGAGCGCAACCGCGTATCGAGCACCACGCGCAGCGGCGGCAGCACCTCGGTGTCGGCCAGCCGCACGGTCAGCATCGGGTCGTCGGCCAGAACCGTGTCGGCACCGGTGAGGATGGCGCCGGCACGCGCGCGCCAGTGCTGCACATCCTCGCGCGCGGCCGCGCCGGTGATCCACTTGGAACGGCCGTCAGCCATCGCGGTGCGCCCATCCAGGCTCGCGGCCAGCTTCACCCGAAGCCACGGCCGACCGCGCTCGATGCGCGACAGGAAGCCGCGATTGAGTTCGCGCGCCTGCGCGCCCATCAGCCCTTCAACCACCGCGATGCCGGCTTCGCGCAGCAGCACGAAGCCGCCGCCATCCACCTTCGGGAACGGATCGCGCATCGCCGCGACCACGCGGCTGACGCCGGCGTCGATCAACGCCAGCGCGCACGGCGGGGTGCGGCCATGGTGCGCGCAGGGTTCCAGGGTGACGTAGGCAGTGGCGCCGCGGGCGCGTTCGCCGGCCTGGCGCAGGGCGAAGACTTCCGCATGCGGCCCGCCGGTGCGCTGGTGCCAGCCTTCGCCCACCACGTCCTGGCCCTGTGCGATCACGCAGCCGACCATCGGATTGGGCCGTGCGGTGTAGGCGGCGCGTTCGGCCAGGCGCAGCGCGCGCGCCATGTGCAGGTGGTCGAGGGCGGAGAAGTCGGTCATGGCGGCAGTCATCGGCAGCAGGTGTTCAGCGCCGATGGTAGCCCAGCGATGCTGGCCGCGATGCGGCCGGGCTCAGCCCTTTTTCTTCTTGGTCAGCGCGATCACATCGCCGAGCAACTGCAGCTGTTCGGTGCTGGAAGGAAGCTCACGTTCGAGCTTCTCGATTTCTTCGCGGAAATCGGCCACGTCTTCGAAGCTGCGGTACACCGAAGCAAAGCGCACGTAGCCGACATGGTCGAGCTTGCGCAGTTCGTTCATCACAAACTCGCCGACCTTGATCGAGGGGATTTCACGTTCGCCGCAGATCCGCGCCTGCTGCATCACCGCGCGCACCGCCAGCTCGATCTTGTCTTCAGGCACCGGCCGCTTCTGCAGCGCGCGGTCGAAGCCGCTGCGCACCTTGCGCGCATCGAACGCTTCACGGCTGCCGTCGCTCTTGACGATCGCCGGCAGCTTCAGTTCGATGGTTTCCAGGGTGCTGAAGCGTTCGCTGCAGGCCTCGCACTCACGCCTACGCCGGATCGTCGCCCCGTCTTCAGAGACGCGAGAATCGATCACACGGGTATCGGCATGCTGGCAGAACGGACAGTACATGGAACGCCTTGCATCAGGAAAACGTCATGCCGTGGTCACGGCAGCGTCGCAACGGTACCTGAGAAGGCCTGCCGGCAGCAAATATCAAGTGCTGGAGGCCCTGCCCTCGGCTGCAGCCTGCGCCTGGATCACGCCAGATGCGCCAGTCGCCGGTCTTCACACGTCGATCCACCGATCGCGTATCGAGGCTCCCTCACCGCAGAAATGTTCTCGGTGCATGCGCTCAGCGCATCTGCCCTCGTGCGAGCCACACCAGGTGCGCACTGGGAAAGAGCAGCAGCGGGCCGAACACCAGGTAACCGAGCACCTGCCACGGGCTGCCGTTGACGAGGGCGAATGCAATGAAACCGGCTACCCCGAGCGCGCCAAGCATGCCCAGGCCCAGACCAGCCCACGCCAGCGCGCCGGCATGCCGCAGACCGCTGCGCCCGCGCCGCAGGTACACGCCACTCAGCCATAGCCAGGCCAGCAGCCCGCACAGGCCAGCCACGCTCCAGATMAGCAGGAGCGGGCCTTCACTGGCCCCCATATAGGTGCGTCGGGTGAAAAACGCCCAGATCGCCAGGATCGCCAGCCCACCGCCGGCCAACACCGCGGGCACGCCCAACACCAGCGCTTGGGCAAGGTAGAGGCGTTGGTGGCGAACATCGTCGACGGTCGGCATCGGGGCCTCTTGGCTGTGAGCGTCAGTATCCAGCACGTGCCTGCAGCAGCAGGGTGACTGGCCACATCAGCGCCGGGCCAAACAACAGCAGGATGGCGCCGGTCGCGATCATGCCTGGTTCCCGATTCATCAGGCCACCAAGCACGAGCAGGCCCGACATCGCGAGCATGCAGCCGGCGGCGATCAGGCCCAGGATGAGCAGTGCCCACAGCGACCGGTCCCAGAACGGCCACCGACCCGCGCGCAGGCCCTCGCGACCTCGCCGCAGGTAGCGCCAGCTCAGCACGGCCCAAGCGATCAGGGCCAGCCAGCAGGCCAGCCCAAGCAGCGCAGACCACCGCGCGCCTTCCCATGCGGCAGTGCCGACCAGCAGCGTTGCACCGGCGCCAGCGCAGCCAGCACCGGGAACACCCAATAGACCCGCCACCAGCGCGTATCGACGACGCTGGCGGCCCTCGTCCATCCTCAGCCGTAAACCGGGTACTTGCGGCACTGCGCGCTGACCGCGTCGCGGACGCGGGCAATCACCGCCGCATCGGCCGGGGCGTCGAGCACGTCGGCGATCCAGTTGGCCAGGTCCACGCAGTCCTGCTCGAGATAGCCACGGGTGGTGACGGCCGGGGTGCCCAGGCGCAGGCCCGAGGTCACGAACGGCGAGCGCGGGTCGTTGGGCACCGAGTTCTTGTTGACGGTGATGTGGGCCTGGCCGAGGGCAGCTTCCGCATCCTTGCCGGACACGTCCTTGCCGATCATGTCCACCAGCATCAGGTGATTCTGGGTACCACCGGAGACGATCTTGTAGCCACGCGCGATGAGCGTGTTGGCCATCGCCTGGGCGTTCTTGACCACCTGCTGCTGGTAGGCCTTGAAGCCCGGCTCCAGCGCTTCCTTGAACGCCACGGCCTTGCCGGCGATGACGTGCATCAGCGGGCCGCCCTGGATGCCCGGGAACACGATCGACTGCAGCTTCTTCTGCAGCTCTTCGCTGGCACCCTTGGCGATGATGATGCCGCCCCGCGGACCGCGCAGGGTCTTGTGGGTGGTCGAGGTGACCACGTGGGCGTGCGGCAGCGGGCTCGGGTAGACACCGGCGGCGACCAGGCCGGCCACGTGGGCCATGTCCACGAACAGGTAGGCACCGACCTTGTCGGCGATGGCGCGGAAGCGCGCCCAGTCCACCACCTGCGAATAGGCCGAGAAACCGGCGACGACCATCTTCGGCTTGTGCTCGACGGCCAGGCGCTCGACCTCGTCATAGTCGATCAGGCCGGCCTCGTCCACGCCGTACTGCACGGCGTTGAACAGCTTGCCCGAGGCATTGACCTTGGCACCGTGGGTGAGGTGACCGCCGTGGGCCAACGACATGCCCAAGATGGTGTCGCCCGGCTGCAGCAGCGCGAAATACACCGCCTGGTTGGCCTGCGAACCGCTGTGCGGCTGCACGTTGGCGTAGTCGGCATCGAACAGCTGCTTGAGGCGGTCGATGGCCAGCTGCTCGGCGATGTCCACGTATTCGCAGCCACCGTAGTAGCGCTTGCCCGGATAGCCTTCGGCGTACTTGTTGGTCAGCTGGCTGCCCTGGGCTTCCATCACCGCCGGGCTGGTGTAGTTCTCGCTGGCGATCAGCTCGACGTGGTCTTCCTGGCGCTGGGTTTCGGCGGCGATGGCCTTGGCCAGTTCGGGATCGTAGGTTTCGATGCGGACGTCACGCGGGAACATCGGTTACTCCAGGCTGGATGAGAGAAACGACAAGCCGTTGATTGTAAGCCCGGTCGCCCATGACTGGCCCGTGCCGGTCGACCGGCCGCCTGACGGTCGGGCAGGTACAGGGCAAACACGGGATATGCGACGCCGTTCCTTGAATTATTCAGATTAATCGATTTCAAACCCTAAAGTCGTTCAGCCGACGGCCGATACCGCCGATTCAGATCAAAACAGGGGTTGGCTGTGAATCATGTTTACCGCGTGGTCTTCAACCACGCGCTCAAGTGCGTGCAGGTGGTATCCGAATTCGCCCGTGGCGGCGGCCGTGCAGGCGCGCGCAGTGCGCGCCGCGCGCCGCGCCTGGCACCGCTGGTCACCGGCATCGCGCTGGCCTGCATGGCCCCGGCCGCGCTGGCCGGCGTCAACGGCTGGAACGAGTGGCGCGCCTCGATCAACAACGACTGGGGCACGGGCGGCAACTGGGAATTCGGTGAACCCACCGCCGGCTCGGTGGCCGCCTATATCGACGGCAGCCGCACGGCGGTGGTGTCCCAGCCTGGCGAGGAAACCGACCACCTCCACGTCGGCTATGCCAGCCGGGGCGACCTGTCGGTCCTGGCCGGCGGCACGCTGACCTCGGGGACCATCTTCGTCGGCACCGGTGACGGCGGCACCGCCGCCACCGCCGACGGGCGGGTGCTGATCTCCGGTGCGGGGTCGACCTGGACCTCGCTCACCACCCTCGGCGTCGGCCATCTCGGCCGGGGCCTGGTCGACATCGACAACGGCGGCACGCTGTCGATCGGCCTGGATTCCTACATCGGCGCCGCCATCAGCGGCGTGGGCACGGTCAACGTCAGCGGCGCGCAGTCGCTGTTCCGCACCGATCGCAACCTGCTGCTGGGCAACCAGGGCAACGGCACGGTGCGCATCCTCGATGGGGCGCAGATGACCAGCCTCGCCGGCTACGTCGGCAACACCGATACCGGCGTGGGCCTGGCCGAGATCTCCGGCACCGGCAGCCGGTGGGTGAACACCGACGTGCTCTACATCGGCCAGCTCGGTAAAGGCACGGTGAAGGTCGAGGACGGTGCCAGCGTAGAAGTGCGCGGCGCGCTGTACATCGGCAACCAGGCGCGCTCGGCGAGCGACCGCTCACGCGGCGACCTGCGGGTCTCCGGCACCGACGCGCGCTTTGTCCAGACCGGCAGCGTCGCGGTGATCGGCAACGCGGGCATCGGTGCGATCGACGTCTCCAACGGCGGCGCGGTCAGCCTGGACGCCACCACGTTCGGCCTGGCCGCCAGCGGCGTCGGCACCGCCTCGGTGACCGGCACGGGCTCGCGCCTGGACGCCGCGTCGCTGCGGATCGGCGTGAATGGCTGGGGGCGCGTGGATATCGCCGATGGCGCCACGGCAACCGTGCGCGGCAACATCCTGCTGGGCGGCAACGCGTTGGGCGTCGGCACCCTGGTAGTCGGCCCGCAGGCGGTGCTCGCAGTCGGCGGCGCGCTGCCGGCCAGCATCACCACCGGCAATGGCACCGGCACCCTCGAACTGGGCGGTGGCACGCTGCGTGCCAACAGCGTGCTGCGCGTGGACAGCAACGTGCTGCTGGCGGCCGATTCGACCATGGAGACGGTCAACAATGTGCTCATGCAGCGTGCCGTCAGTGGCAACGGCCAGCTGCGCAAGACCGGGGCCGGCAGCCTCACCATGAGCGTGGACAGCAGTGGCTGGAGCGGCGGCACGGTGGTCGATGCGGGGACCCTGGCGGTCTATGGCAGCAAGGCGCTGGGCACCGGCCTGGTGACCCTGGACGATGCCACGCGACTGGAACTGGGTGATGCGGTGGCGCTGGACAACAGCGTGCAGCTGCGCGGCGAAGTGGCCGTGTCCGTCGGCACCGCCAGCCGTGCCACGTTGGCCGGCAACGTGCGTGCCAGCGCCGGTGGCGTGCTGGTCAAGACCGATGGCGGCGAGCTGGTGATGGCGGGCAGCGCCTACAGCGGCGCCACCCGCATTGACGACGGCCGCGTGCTGGCCACCGGCAATGCCCTGCCCACCGGCAACATCGCCATCGGCAGTGCCGGCACGTTCCAGATCGACACCACCCGCGTGCTGCAGTACGCCGGGCAACTGAGCGGCACCGGCACCTTCGCGCAGGGGCGCCATTGGCTGACCCTGACCGGGGACAGCAGTGCCTTCGCCGGGACCACGGTGGTGGATGGCGGCCGCCTGATGGTGGACGGCGCGCTCGGCGGCCAGGTGAACCTGGACAACGCGGCGTACCTGGCCGGCAGTGGCCGGGTGGGCAACGTGCACCTGCGCTCGGGCAGCACGCTGGACCCGGGCCCGAACATGGGCGTGGGCCGGCTGACGGTTACCGGCGATCTGGTGTTCGACCCGAGCGCGACCTATCGCGTCGATGTCGCCGCCGACGGCAGCAGCGACCGCGTGGACGTGGCGGGCGTGGCCACGCTGGGTGGTGCGGGCACCGTGGCGGTGGCTGCGGCCGGCGACTGGAAGGTGTCCACACGCTACACCGTGTTGAGCGCCGGTGACGGCGTGCAGGGCACCTTCGCCGGGGTGAGCAGCAACTTCGCCTTCCTCGATCCGAGCTTGGCTTACGACGCCAACAACGTCTACCTGACGATGGCGCGCAACGACGTATCGATGCCGGACGTGCAGCTGACGTTCCCGGACGTGGTGGTCAACGACAACCAGAAGGCGGTGGCCGGCGCCGTGGAAGCGCTGGGTACCGGCAACGCGGTCTATGACGCAGTGGTGCGCCTGGAAGTGCCGCAGGTGGTGCCGGCCTTCGACAGCCTCAGCGGTGAAGTGCATGCGGCCAACCGCGGCACGCTGCTGCAGAACCGCTTCCTGCACGACGGCATCGACCGCCACCTGGATGGCCGCGCGATCAGCGGCGGCATCGCACCGGGCGTGCGCGTGTGGCTGGCCGGCAGTGGCGGGCAACGGCGCACTGACGCCACTGCCGCCAATGTCGGCACGCGCGCGCAGCAGCACGGGCTTATGGCTGGTGCCGGTTGGCAGGTGGGCGAGTCGCTGGAGTTCGGCGTGGCCGCCGGCCAGCAGCAGCTGGACACCCGCCTGCGCGAGCGCGACGCACGCGCCGAGACCGATGCGACCGAGTACGGCGTCTACGCCGACTATGGCTGGCTGGGGCTGCGCCTGCGCGGCGGGGTGACCCGCGCGGACTACCGCACCGACAGCACCCGCACAGCCCAGATCGGCACGACGTTCGCCGAGACGCTGTCGGCCCGCGAAGATGCCACCGCCACTACTGCTTTCGTGCGTGCCGGTTGGACGTTCGGCGGACCGCGTTTGCAGCTGACGCCGGAAATCGAGCTGGCCCAGGTGCGTCTGGAAAGCGATGGCAGCCAGGAACACGGTGGCCATAGCGCGCTGCGAATCGCCTCTTCCGATGGCCGTTACCGTACCGGTCTGGCGGCGTTGAAGGCGGACTGGGATATCAGTGGCGGCGAGCAGGACAAGGCCGTGCTGACCGCACGCGTGGGCTGGCAGTACGCCGACGGCGACCGCCTGCCGACGGCGACCGCCCGTTTCGTGGCGGGCACGCAGGACTTCGCCATCACCGGTGCACCGCTGGCACGCAGCAGTGTGCTGGCCCAGCTCGGGGTGGCGGTCAGCCCGACCGCCAACAGCCGCGTGTCGCTGCAGGTGCAGGGGCGCGATGGGGATGGGCAGCGTGACGTTGGTGCCCAGCTGGACTGGTCGGTCGGCTTCTGACGTGAGCGGGAAGCGGGTGTGCCGGCCAATGGCCGGCGCAGCCATCAAAGGGCGCGCCTGTAGGCGCGCCCTTTTTTTTCTTTTCTCAATGGAGGGGAGCGTCGCGTTCCAGGGACCACAGCCGAGGGTGCGCGGCGTTGGATGCTCGGGCAGTCCCGGCGCCCTTTGGATCTGGTGGCGTCTCCGATCGGGAGTGTCGCGCGCGTGAGGGCCCCGTAGCGGCCGGTAGGCCCCTGGCGCAAATGTCCCCCGGCCTGCGGCCTCCTCCTTGATTTTGCCCAGAAGCCTACCGGCCGCTACGGGGCCCTCACGCGCGCGACACTCCCGATCGGAGACGCCACCAGATCCAAAGGGCGCCGGGACTGCCCGAGCATCCAACGC
>NZ_JBFULO010000156.1:0-8327 GCF_054049855.1 Stenotrophomonas sp. P5_B8
AGGATGGCCAGGCCGACACCTGCGCGCGCAAGGTGGAGATCTGCACCCGCGCCTACCGCATCCTGGTCGACCAGGTCGGCTTCCCGCCGCAGGACATCATCTTCGACCCGAACATCTTCGCCGTCGCCACCGGCATCGAGGAACACGACAACTACGCGGTGGACTTCATCGAAGCCACGCGCATCATCAAGCGCACGCTGCCGCACTGCCATATCTCCGGCGGCGTCTCCAACGTGTCGTTCTCGTTCCGTGGCAACGAAAGCGTGCGCCAGGCGATCCATTCGGTCTTCCTTTACCACGCCATCGCCGCCGGCATGGACATGGGCATCGTCAACGCCGGCGCGATGCCGATCTACGACGAGCTCGATCCGGAACTGCGTGAACGCGTGGAAGACGTGATCCTCAACCGCCGCCGCGACGGCACCGAGCGCCTGCTGGAAATCGCCGAGCGTTACAAAGGCAAGAAGGGCGAGGTCAAGGGCGAAGACCTGGCCTGGCGCGAGAAGCCGATCGACGCGCGCCTGGCGCATGCGCTGGTGCACGGCCTGGACGCCTGGGTGGAGACCGATACCGAGGAGGCCCGCGCCCGCTCGACCCGCCCCCTGGACGTCATCGAAGGGCCGCTGATGGACGGCATGAACATCGTCGGCGACCTGTTCGGGGCCGGCAAGATGTTCCTGCCGCAGGTGGTCAAGTCCGCACGCGTGATGAAGAAGGCGGTGGCCTATCTGCTGCCGTACATCGAAGCGGAGAAGGCCCGCAGCGGCGACACCGCCAAGAGCAACGGCAAGATCATCATGGCCACGGTCAAGGGTGATGTGCACGACATCGGCAAGAACATCGTCGGCGTGGTTCTGGCCTGCAACAACTTCGAGGTCATCGACCTGGGCGTAATGGTGCCGGCGCAGAAGATCCTCGACGCCGCGCGCGCCGAGAACGCCGACATCATCGGCCTGTCCGGCCTGATCACCCCGTCGCTGGAGGAGATGAGCCACGTCGCCCGCGAGATGGAGCGCCAGGGTTTTACCTTGCCGCTGATGATCGGCGGTGCGACCACCTCGCGCGCGCACACCGCGCTGAAGATCGACCCGCACTACAAGGCGCCCACGGTATGGGTGAAGGACGCCTCCCGTGCGGTGGGCGTGGCCCAGTCGCTGATTTCCAGCGAGCTGCGCGAGGCATTCGTGGCCGCCAACGAGGCCGACTACGCCGACATCCGCCAGCGCCATCGCAACCGTGGCGACGCCAAGCGACTGGTGACCCTGACCAAGGCACGCGCGCAGCGTTTCGACGGCGACTGGGCCCATTACACCCCGCCCGCCCCGCGCAAGCCCGGCCTGCATGTGCTGCACGACTATCCGCTGGACGACCTTGTCGAGGTGATCGACTGGACCCCGTTCTTCCAGGCCTGGGAACTGGCGGGCAAGTATCCGGCGATCCTCACCGATGAGATCGTCGGTGCCCAGGCCAGCGACCTGTACAAGGACGCCCGCGCGATGCTGGCGCGGATCGTCGAGGAGAAGTGGTTGACCGCCAAGGCCGTGTTCGGGCTGTGGCCGGCCAACAGCGTCGGCGATGACGTGCACCTGCGCACCGATGCCGGCCCGAGCGTGCTGCACTTCCTGCGCCAGCAGGTCGACAAGCCGGTCGAGCGGCCGGACTTCTGTCTGGCCGATTTCATCGCCCCGGCCGACAGCGGCAAACAGGACTGGATCGGCGCCTTCGCGGTCACCGCCGGCATCGGCATCGATCCGCACGTGGCGCGCTTCGAAGCCGATAACGACGATTACAACGCCATCCTGCTCAAGGCCCTGGCCGATCGCCTTGCCGAGGCGCTGGCCGAACGCCTGCACCAGCACGTGCGGACCGATTACTGGGGCTACCAGCCCGACGAACAGCTGGACAACGCGTCGCTGATCGCCGAGAAGTACACCGGCATCCGCCCTGCCCCGGGCTATCCGGCCTGTCCGGAACACAGCGAAAAAGCCACGCTGTTCCGCCTGCTCGACGCCGAGCGCAACGCCGACATGCAGCTGACCGAGAGCTTTGCCATGCTGCCGACCGCAGCGGTATCGGGCTATTACTTCAGCCATCCGCAGAGCCAGTATTTCGTGGTCGGCCGGGTTACCCGCGAGCAGGTCAGCGACTACGCCAAGCGCAAGGGCGTGGACCGCGTGCAGGCCGAGCGCTGGCTGGCCTCGAACCTGGATTACGATCCGGAATGAGTCCGTCACTCGACCCACGGTCGGGTGCTGCCGTCATAATGCAGCGGTAGGCGCCCACCGTTGGTGGGTGCGCGCCGCCACCGAGACCCCGCATGACCGCCCCCACCCGCGACGCCGTTCCGGCCGTCCGCCTGTCGTCCTTCTACCTGTTCTACTACGCCGCACTCGGCGCGTTCACGCCCTACTGGAGCCTGTTCCTCACCTCGCGCGGCATGAGCGTCACCGCGATCAGCGTGATGATGGGGCTGTGGTACGCCACGCGCATCGTCGCGCCCACCACCTGGACCTCCATCGCCGCCGCCTCGCCGCGTCCGATCTTCTGGCTGCGCCTGGGTTGCGTGCTCACCCTGCTGACCTTCTGCGCGTTCCTGCTGCCCCTGCCGCAGCCGTGGCTGTACCCGGCGATGATCGCATTCTGCTTCTTCTACAACGCGGTGATGCCGCAGTTCGAATCGATCACCCTCACCCACCTGGGCAGCGACAGCCACCGCTATGGCCTGATCCGGGTCTGGGGCTCGCTGGGCTTCATCGCCGTGGTGATGCTGTTTGGCTGGATCATCGAAGGCAAGGACGGGGCCGGCAACGCGCACCTGCTGCCGTGGCTGATGCTGCCGTTGTTCGGCCTGCTCACCGCCTCCGGGTTTGCCAACCACTACGCGCGCAACCTGCAGCGCAACGACGGCGATGCCAGCGGCTTCTGGCAGATCGTGCGCAAGCCGCAGGTGCTGGCGTTCTTCCTCGCCGCGTTCATGGAACAGCTCTCCTTCGGCCCGTATTACACCTTCTTCTCGGTGTACATGGACCATCACGGCTATGCCACCTCCACGCTGGGCGTGTTGTGGACGGTCGGGGTCGTGTTCGAGGTCGGCGTGTTCTTCACCATCGGCCGCTTCTTCCGCCGCTATGACGCCAGCTGGATGCTGCTGATCGCCCTGCTCAGTTCCACCGTGCGCTGGGCCGTCACCGCCCTGTTCCCGGAAAACCTGCCGGTGATGCTGGTGGCACAGACCGCGCATGCGCTCGGCTTTGCCGCCTTCTTTGCCGCCGCGATGCAGATGCTGGCGACCTATTTCCCGGGACGTCTCAACGGGCACGGCCAAGGCCTGCTGTATGGTTTTTCGTCCGGTGTGGGCGGCGTACTCGGCGCGCTGATCGCCGGGCAGTTGTGGAACATCGACCAGGGCCGCACCGCATTCCTGGCCGGCAGCGGCTTTGCGTTCGCCGGTGCGCTCCTGTGCTTCTTCGCGATCAGCCTGCCATTGCTGCGCGCCCGGTAATGCCGGCCGCGGGCCGGCAATCCAATCCGCCCCGGTAGTGCCGGCCGCTGGCCGGCAACGCGACCCTCCCAACCGGTARTGCCGGCCGCTGGCCGGCAATGCGGCCCCCTCGATGGGGTAGGCTCAAACCTCCCCTGACTGGAGCCGCCGATGCGACCGACCCGCCTGTGGGCATTGCTGCTTGCCGCCATTGCCCTGCCTGCCGCCGCCGAGCCGATCCTGCTCGAAAACGCCCGCGTCTTCGACGGCCAGCGCGATCTTGGGATCACCCCGGTGCTGATCGATGGCCCCCGCATCGTGCATGTCGGCACGCCGCTGCCAGCCGCCGCCACCGGTGCGCGCCGTATCGACTACACGGGCAAGACCCTGCTGCCGGGTCTGGTCAGCGACCACGCGCACGTCGGCAACACCCAGGGACTGGAGCACGGCGACCGTTTCTACACCCGCGACAACGTGGTGCGCGACCTGCGCCAGTTCCAGCGCTACGGCATCACCACGGTGACCGCGCTGGGCATGAACGGGGCGGACTTCTTCGCCATCCGCAAGGCGGTCAACGCCGACCCCGGGCTGGGCGCACAGCTGTATGGCGCTGGCGGTGGCATCGGTGCACCGGACGGCGCGCCCCCGGCCGACAGCATGGGCCTGAGCCATGATCCCGTGGCGCGTCCGCGCAACGCCGAAGAGGCGCGTGCGGCCGTAGCCACCCAGCAGGCCGATGGCGTGGACCTGATCAAACTGTGGGTGGATGACATGGGCGGCAAACGGCCGATGATGACGCCGGAGGTGTATCGCGCCGCCATTGCCGAGGCGCACGCGCGCGGTCTCAAGGTCGCCGCGCACATCCATGATCTGGCACAGGCGCGCGATCTGGTCGATGCCAAGGTCGACATCCTCGCCCATGGCATCCGCGACCGCGCGGTGGATCCGATGCTGGCGCGGAAAATGCGCGATCAGGGCACCTGGTATATCGCCACCATAGCCATCGACGAGGCCAACTACTGGTATGCCGAAAACCCGCAGCAACTGCAGCAGCCATTCCTGCGCACGTCGTTGCCGGCCGATGTTCTGGCGCGCTGGTCGCAGCCGGACTGGCAACGCGCGCAGTTGGCCGGCAGTGGCATACCGGCCGCACTCCAGGCCGTGGCGACCAACCTGGACAACCTGCGGCGGCTGCATGCGGTCGGGGTCAAGCTCGGGTTCGGTACCGATGCCGGGGCCATGCCACAGCGGGTGATCGGGTTTGCCGAACATCGCGAACTGCAGCTGCTGGTCCAGGCCGGGCTGACCCCGACCCAGGCGCTACAGACTGCCACCGCCCAGGCTGCCGACCTGCTCGGCCTGAGCGACCGTGGTCGCATCGCGGCCGGCAAACGTGCCGACCTGCTCGTGCTGGACGCCGATCCGCTGGCCGATATCACCCACAGCCAGCGCATCGGCGCGGTCTGGCAGGCCGGTCAGCAGGTGGCCGGACCGATCACGGAATGATGGATGCCTTCCCGGTGCCATGCCGCAGGGAACATCATCCCCACCTACCTCACTCCGTTATCGCGGGTGGGTTGCCAGCGTGGCCTGCAGCGAGGGCAGCAGCAACCGGTTGCCGTAGCCACTGAGATGATCGCCATCGAAGAACAGGGGATGCCCGTCGCGCTGTGCGCGGCAGGCATCGGTGTCGCAGAGGATCGGCAACGGATCCCAGATCACTGCGCCGGGTAGGCCCGCGGCCACCTGCTGCAGCGCGACCAGCGCCGGCGCGCGATAGTCGTCCATCCACGCCCGCTGCACCTGCAGGCCATTGCGGCACACCGCATTGGCCGCGTTGAACCGGTCCGAGCAGCGGTACGGCGGCGCCGGCAACACCGGCTTGGGCGCCTCCAGCACCACGCGCACGCCGGTCTCGGCGAGCGGTCGYCAGGCGGCAATCGCACGCTCGGCCTCGGCGGCATGGCCGGCACGGGCCTGCGCACTGTGTTCGCTGTCGCGCTGCTCGCGCGCGTCGAACAGGATGAACTGGTCGGACAGACGCGGCACCCGCAGCGACACCAGCAACACCACGTCACCGGGCTGCGCGCGCCGCGCGATGTCGGCGCGCACCGCCGCGTCGTAGCCCACGCACTCCTGCGCGACCCAACGCCATTCCTGCAGGCCCAGCTGCGGGCAGCCGCCACGACCGTACTGCCACACCGTGGCGCCGGTCTCCAGGGCCAGCCTGCGCAGCAGCTCGTTGTAGGCCATCGCATGCGAATCGCCGGCAACGAACACGTTGCGCGGCATGCCTGGGGGCAGCGGACGAGCGCATTCGCCACGCGAGAACGTGCGCGCACGACCGGCCTCGAAACGCTCTTTGCCGACCCGCAGCTCGCAACTCGGGTAGTCGGCCGCCACCGCGTCGCCGTCCGGATACCAGTCCAACGGGTGACGACTGACCGTGCTCAATGAAAGATGCGCCGCCTGCCGGTACATCAACGCCTGCAGGCCCGCAGCAAGCAGCAGCGCCACCACGCCCACGGCCACCCATCGGCCGGTGGACAGCCGCTTGGCCAACGGCCCGCGGAACGGCCGCTCCACCCAGCGCAGGGAGGCCCAGGACAGCAACGCCACCAGCGGCATGGCGAACACGCGCTGGCCGGTGGTGTCCAGGCCAACCGTCCAGCGCATCAGCACGAACACCGGCCAGTGCCACAGATACAGCGAGTACGAGAGCAGTCCGATCCGCCGCAGCGGCGCGCTGGACAGCACGCGACCCGCCAGCGCGCGCGGATGCACGTGCAGCGCCAGCAGCAGGCCCACGCTCGCCAGCACCGCCCACAGTCCGTCCGGCCAGGGCGAGTGTCCGGCGCGCGCGGACCACAGGGTCCAGCCCAGCATCGCCAGCGCGATGACGGCCAACAGCGAGCACGCCACGCGCAGGGGCCGCGATGGGACCGCTGCATCCGCCCCGGTGGCGCGAAGATGCAGCAGCTGGAACAGCAGCACGCCCGCACCCAGCTGCCAGAAGCGCGTGGTCGTGGCGTAGAAAGCGCGCACCGCCTGTTCCGGATGGCTGCCTGCGTAAACCGCATGACCGATGGAGGCCGCACTGGCCAGCGCGAACAGGCCCACGCTGGTCCAGCGGCTGCGCCCACCGCGACTCCAGGCCAGGAACAGCAGCGGAAACAGCAGGTAGAACTGCTCTTCCACGCCCAACGACCAGGTGTGGGTAAACGGATTGAACTCGGCACGTGGTGCAAAGTAATCGCTGCCGACCCCCACCAGCACCCAGTTGCTCAGGCCGAAGAAGGCCATCAGGCCGGTCATGTCGCTGGCTTCACTGAGCCAGGACTGGGGAATGAGCAGCACGCTGGCCAGACTGGTCAGCAGCAGGCAGGTCACCAGCGCCGGAGCGATGCGACGCAGCCGCCGGGCGTAGAAACGCAGCAGCGAATCCCGCAATGGCAGCGGCGGCAGCCGGTGTACCGACGCGCTGACCACGAACCCGGAGATGACGAAGAACACATCCACGCCGGTGAACCCACCGGGCAACCAGGACGGATCCAGGTGGAACAGGATCACCGCCAGCACTGCGATCGCACGCAGGCCATCGATATGCGGCACATAGCCGCGAACTGGATCAGCCGTCATGCGCGTCCCTGCAGGGCATCGGTCGCGGTGGTGATCACCGCGACCGGAGTGGAATCACCAGACCAGGTCGTCGGGCACCTGGTAGGCCGGATCGGCGTACGGATCTTCTTCCGCGGTGGCATTGGGGTCCACGCGCAGGGCCACCGACGGGGCGAACACCGCTTCGGCCTCGTCGAGCACGGCCGCGGTCACCAGCAGGTAGCGTCCGTTCTGCTGCAGCACGCCCAGCTCGCCGGCGTTGAGCGCCTTGAGCTGCTCGGCGGTGACGTAGATACGCTTGATCTTGCCGCCGTAATTGAAGTGACGCGCGATCTCGGCGGCGGCGTCGTTCAACGCCTTGCCTTCCAGCAGCACGTCGAGTTTCGCCTTGGCTTCGCGACGCAGGCGTGCCTCTTCCTGCTTCACGCGCTCGGCTTCAATACGGTCGTCCTTTTCCTTCTGCGCGCGGATCGCGTAGGCCTTGGCCAGGTCGATGTCCTCGCGCGAGCGCGGCTTGCCCTGGCCGGGGTTCTGGCCTTGGCCGGGACGGGCGCCGCCGCCGGGACGGCCCTTGCCGTGCGGGGCACGACGAGCGGCGTCGCCTTCGCGCGGCGGACGCGCGGCATCGCCGGGCTTGGCCGGTGCGCGCGCGCCCTGCGGTTTGTTGCCCGGCCGGCCATCGCGGCGGGCATCAGGCTTGCGTTCGGGTTTGCGTTCGGGCTTGGGCGCGGCTTTGAAGCCGAGGCCCAGCAACTGGTCGCGGAGGGTATCGCTCATGAGTGGTCGATCAGTAATGCGGGGGCGGTGGTTCTTCGCCCGAATCGGAATACAGCGCGTTGCGGACCTTGCCCAGGTCCTCCAGCAGCAGGCGGGTCAAGTCGGCGTTGCGGCTGCCTTCGATGCGTGCATCGGCCAGCGCTTCGCTCAGCTCGGCAAGCGCCTGCTCCTGGAAGGACACGCGCATTTCCAGCTCGATCAGGCGCGCTTCCAGCGCCTGTTCACGCGATGAGGGGGTGGAATCATGCATGCAGCGAACGTCCCCGGCCAATGCCGTAGTAGGCCAGGCCCGCGGCTTCGATCTCCTGCGGGTCGTACAGATTGCGGCCGTCGAAGACCACCGCGTCGTTGAGCACCTCGCGCAACCGGGCGAAATCCGGGCTGCGGAACTGCTTCCATTCGGTCACCACGACCAGCGCATCGGCGCCGTCCAGGGCGTCGTAGGCGTTGT
>NZ_JBFULO010000157.1:0-8275 GCF_054049855.1 Stenotrophomonas sp. P5_B8
TCCCGAACCAGAGGCCGACGCACCCGTCGCCGGCCGGAGCCAAGTAAATGAGTGACACCCCCCGCAAGCCGTCTTTGAACAAGCTTTCGCTCAAGCGCGAAACCGCCACCGACCAGCCCAAGCTGGAAGAACGCCTGCACAAGGTGCTGGCCCAGGCCGGCCTCGGTTCGCGCCGCGCGCTGGAACAGCGCATCGCCGATGGCCTGGTCAAGGTCAACGGTGAAGTTGCGCAGACCGGCCAGTCGATCAAGAGCGGCGACAAGGTCGAGCTGGACGGCCGTGGCTTCGTGGCCACCGCGCTGACCGAAACCTCGCGCGTGCTGGCCTACAACAAGCCCGAAGGCGAAGTGACCACCCGCGAAGACCCCGAAGGTCGCCCGACCGTGTTCGAAGCGCTGCCTGCCCTCAAGGGCGCGCGCTGGATCGCGATCGGCCGCCTGGACATCAACACCACCGGCCTGCTGCTGGCAACCACCGACGGTGAGCTGGCCAACGCGATGATGCACCCCTCCTACGAGGTCGAGCGCGAGTACGTCGTACGCGTGCGTGCACCGGAAGGCGAAGAGAAGGTGCCGGACAACATCGTCGACCGCCTCGCCCGTGGCGTGGCGCTGGAAGACGGCCCGGCCAAGTTCGACGAGATCGAACTCATCGGCGGCACCGATTCGCACGACTGGTTCCGCGTGGTCGTCAAGGAAGGCCGCAACCGCGAAGTGCGCCGCCTGTGGGAATCGCAGGGCTGCCAGGTCAGCCGCCTCAAGCGCACCCGCTACGGCAAGGTCAGCCTGCCGCGCGAACTGCTGCGTGGCCAGTCGGTCGAACTGCCGGCCAAGCAGGTCGAGGCGCTGCGCGCCGAACTGAAGCTGGAAGAAGGCGCGMCGTCGGCGCTGACCCTGCAGCCGGTGATCGGACAGCGTCGCGCGGCCAAGACCACCGTGCGCGTGTCGCGCGATGGTGCCCGCAGCAATGCCTACGTCAACGGCCACAACTCGGCCGATGAAGGCCGCGAACTGCGTCGTTTCGACAACGTGCGCGAAGAGCGCGGCCGTGGTCGCGGTGGCAAGGGCGGCGGCTTCAAGGGCGGCCTGACGGTCAGCGGCGAAGCGGCGGCCAAGCAGTCGCAGCGTCCGTTCAAGGCGCGCCCGGACAAGGGCAACCGGGCACTTCCCGAAGGCAACCCGGCCGCGTTCCGCAGCTGGTATGTGCCCGACGGTGTGAGCACCGGTCCGAGCGGCCACCGCAATGCCGGCCCCGGCGCAGCCCGTGGTCCCGGCGCACGTGGTCCGGGTGCCGGCGCAGGTGCCGGCGGCCAGGGTCGCCCGTACGGCAAGCCGAAGGGCCCCGGTGGCGCAGGCGGCCCGGGGCGCGGCAGCTATGGCGGCGGCGCTGAAGGCCGTGGTGGCTATGGCGGCGGTGGCGGTGGCGGTGGCGGTGGTTACGGCGGCGAGAATCGCGGCGGCGAAAGCCGTGGCGGCTACGGCGGCCAGGGTCGTCCGGCCGGCGCAGGCGCCGGTGGCAACCGGGGTGGCCAGGGCGGCCAGGGTCCGTCGCGTCACCCCTACGGGCATCCGGGCAATGCCCCGAGCTTCCCGTCCGACCACGCCAATCCGGGCGTCAGCCCCTACGGCAGCGCGCGTCCGGCCGGTAATCGCGGTCCCGGTGGCCCGGGTGGTCCCGGTGGCAACCGCGGTCCGGGTGGTCCGGGCAGCCGGGGCCCGGGTGGCGCCAGTGCACGCGGCCCCGGCGGTCCGGGTGGCAATCGTGGTCCGGGCGGTCCGGGCGGCAACCGTGGGCCRGGCGGTCCCGGTGGTCGCGGTCCCGGCGGCCCGGGCGGTCGTCCCGGCGGCAGCCGGGGTCCGGGCGGCGGCGGTCACCGTGGCGGCGGCCCGCGCGGCGGCTGATCACTGATACGCTGAGATCAAAAAACCCCGGCTTCGGCCGGGGTTTTTTGTGGGGCTGCGCCGCCGAAACGGGTAGAGCCACCCCATGGGTGGCTCCGCGTAATGCCAGACACATCCGGTAGAGCCACCCCATGGGTGGCTCCGCGTAATGCCAGACACATCCGGTAGAGCCACCCCATGGGTGGCTGCACGTCATGCCGGACGGTGGTGCAGCCACCCATGGGGTGGCTCTACCGTCAACGGCGCTCGATCGTGAACTTGCCCAGGCCCACGCCCAGGTCCCAGCCCTTGCCGGTACCAGCCAATGCCAGCGACACGTCGCCCTTGGTCATCACCTGCGCGTTGCTGGATTTGTCCGCGCCAGCATGCGCTTCCACCGACGCATAGGAACCGATCAGGTCATCCAGCGAATACGCGCCGGAGAACTTGCCCTTGCCATCGACGATCTTCGACTTGCCCACGGTCAGCCCGCCCCCCTTGACGGTGATCTTCACCGGGATGCGCGCGCCGTTGTCGCAGCTGATGGTGCCGGTACCGGAGGCGGTCTTGTACAGCACCGACCAGCCGGCCAGGTTGTAGTGCAGTTCGCAGTCGATGTTGCCGGCGGCCTGTGCCGCCGGAACCGCGGAGATACCCGCCAGTGCGATCAATGCCAGGGAGAACTTCTTCATGCGATCCGCTCGTACTCAGTGGGTGACGAGGCGAATCTAGCAGCGGCCGCGTATGGCCCGGATGAGGCCACACGCCGCCATCAGGCGACCGTTCAGCCAGCGTCGACTGGACCATCCAGGGTAAACGCGTCGGCATCGAGCATCGCCGGGAAGCGGGCGCGGTGCGCGGCCAGTGCGGCGGACGAAATGGTGGTGGTGACCACCTGCTCCACCTCGCGCACTTCCACCTGCGGCTGGCCGAGGAAATCGATCACCGCGCTGTCGCCGGCGTAATGCAGCGCGTTGCCGTCCACGCCGACCCGGTTGACCGCGGCGACATAGCAGAGGTTCTCGATCGCACGGGCGCGCAGCAGCGTGCGCCACGGATACGCGCGGGCCGAGGGCCAGTTGGCGACGAAGATCTGCAGGTCGAAATCCAGCTCGCCCGGGCGCTCCACGTCGAAGCGGTTGCGGCAGAAGACCGGGAAACGCAGGTCGTAGCAGACCTGCGGGTTGATCCGCCAGCCCTTCCATTCCACGCTCACGCGCTCGCTGCCGGCGGCATAGCGCAGGTGCTCGTTGCCGTAACGGAACAGGTGGCGCTTGTCGTAATGCTGCACCTCTCCGTCCGGGGTGGCCCACAGCAGCCGGTTGTAGACGCCCTGCCCCACGCGCAGCTGCACGCTGCCGGTGACTGCCGCGCCCAGCAATGCCGCCTGCTCGCGGATCCAGGCCACGGTCGGCCCGTCCATGTTTTCGGCCTTGTCGATGGCCTCGTTGGAGAAACCGCTGGTGAAGGTTTCCGGCAGGATCACCAGGTCAGTCTGTCCGGCCAGCGGCGCCAGCAGCGCGCCGTAGTGATCACGGTTGCCGGCCGGATCATGCCAGCGGGTGTCGCCCTGGACCAGGGAGATGCGCAGGTCGCCGCGTTCGATGGCCGCGCCCATCACAGCACCTGCAGGCGTGCGATCGCCGCGTCCAGGGTGGCGTCGTTCTTGGCAAAGCACAGACGGACCAGGCGCTGGCCCTGCGGCGCGGTCTCGTAGAACGGCGACAACGGAATGGCGGCCACGCCCTTTTCAATGGTCAGCCACTTCACGAATTCATGGTCGGGCAGGTCGCTGATCGCCGAATAATCCACCAGCTGGAAGTAACCGCCCGGCACCGACAGCGGGGTCAGCCGGGTGGTCAGCAGCTGCTCGCGGAAACGGTCGCGCTTGGCCTGGTAGAACGCGCCCAGCTCCAGGTGATGTTCGGGCTCGTCACGGATCATCGCGGCGAAGCCGTACTGGGCCGGGCCGAAGCTGGTGAAGGTGTTGTACTGGTGCACCTTGCGGAACTCGGCGCTCATCGCCGGCGGTGCGATCGCGTAGCCGATCTTCCAGCCGGTACAGTGATAGGTCTTGCCAAAGCTGGAGATCACGAACGCGCGCTCGCGCAGTTCCGGGTAGCGCAGTGCCGATTCGTGGCGGCGGACGTCGTAGATGATGTGTTCGTAGACTTCGTCGGAAATCAGGTAGATACCGGTGCCGCGCAGCACGTCGGTCAGCGCCTGCATGTCATCGGCGGTCAGCATCGCCCCGGACGGATTGTGCGGGCTGTTGACCATCAGCAGACGGGTGCGCGGGGTGATCGCCGCGCGCACGCGGTCCCAGTCCACGGCGAAGGTCTGCGGGTCCAGCGGCACATGCACCGCACGCGCGCCGGCCAGGTCGATGGCCGGCTCGTAGCAGTCGTAGGCCGGGTCGAGCACGATCACTTCCTCGCCGGGGCGCACCACGGCGTGGATGGCGTTGAAGATCGCCTCGGTGGCGCCACTGGTCACGGTGACCTCGGTGTCCGCATCCACCTGCGCGCCGTACAGGTCCTGCGCCTTCTGCGCGATGGCCTGGCGCAGCGGTGCCACCCCGGTCATCGGCGGGTACTGGTTCAGCCCTGCCTGCATCGCCTTGATGGTTTCATCGAGCAGCCGCTGCGGTGCGGAGAAATCCGGAAACCCCTGGCCCAGGTTCACGGCGCCATGCTCGGCGGCCAGCTGGGACATCACGGTGAAGATGGTGGTGCCCACCTTGGGCAGCTTGGTTTGCGGTTGCATCGGCAGGATCGAAGAAGAGATGACGAAGCGTCAGTGTAGACGGTAGGTCCCCAGCGTTGGTGGGTGCCCCCCTGCGCCCATTACACTGTCCGCCCTTTCCGGTGCAAAGATCCCGCCCCTTGAACGCTCCTGCGTTGCTGGCCGCCCAAGGCCTTGGCTTCAGTCGCAACGATGAGCCGGTCTTCGGCCCGCTCGATTTCCACATCGATGCCGGTGAAGCGCTCCTGGTACAGGGCGACAACGGCGCCGGCAAGACCACCCTGCTGCGGGTGCTGGCCGGGCTGCTGCGCGCCGATACCGGGCAGGTGCAGATCGACGGGCGCCCGGCCGGGCACAAGGAACGGTCGCAGTTCGTGGCCTACCTGAGCCACCTGCCGGCGCTGAAGGCCGATCTGGACGCCCTGGAAAACCTGCATTTCCTGTGCGGCCTGCACGGCCGGCGCTCGCGCCAGATGCCGGGCAACGCGCTGGCCATCGTCGGCCTGGCCGGCTACGAGGACACCCTGGTGCGCCAGCTGTCGGCCGGGCAGAAGCGGCGCCTGGCGCTGGCACGGATATGGCTGTCGCCGGCACCGCTGTGGCTGCTCGACGAACCCTACGCCAACCTGGACCTGGACGGCATCAACCTGGTGAACCGGATGATTTCCGCACACCTGCGCAGCGGTGGCGCGGCCCTGGTCACCACCCACGGCGCGTATGCCGCCCCGCCCGTGCAGACCCGCCTGCTCAGCCTGGGAGCGGCGGCATGATCGCGCCCGGCACTGAACCCGGCCTCTGGCAGACCGCGCGGGCGCTGGTCCGACGCGATCTCAAGCTGCTGTGGCGCCGCCGCGGCGATGCGTTGCAGCCGTTGATGTTCGCGGTGCTGGTGGTGGTGCTGTTTGCCTTGGCCCTGGGCCGCGAGCCGCAGTTGCTGGCCCAGGTGGCCACCGCCGTGCTATGGCTGGCGGTGCTGCTGGCTGGCCAGTTGTCGCTGGATTCGCTGTTCCGCAGCGACGCCGAGGACGGCTCGCTCGAGCAATGGCTGCTGGCCCCGGTGCCGCTGGCCTGGCTGGTGCTGGTGCGGGTGCTGCTGCACTGGGCGACCACCGCCCTGCCGCTGATCATCATGGCGCCGCTGCTGGCCGAAATGCTGCATCTGCCACATGACCAACTGCCCATCCTGCTGGCATCGTTGCTGCTGGGAACGCCATTGTTGAGCCTGRTCGGTGGCGTGGTTGCCGCACTGACCGTGGGCATCCGGCGCTCTGGTATTCTCGTGGCGTTGCTGGCGTTGCCGCTGTACGTGCCGGTGCTGGTGTTCGGCGCAGGCAGCGTGGCGGCAGCGGCACGCGGGCAGGATCCGGTCGGTGCGCTGCTGTTGCTCGGCGCCGGGCTGGTGGCGGCACTGGTGCTCGCGCCGCTGGCCACTGCGGCGGCGATCCGGATTTCACTGCATTGAGCCATCGTCCACTGCACCATCGTTTCCAGCGTCATCGTTCAACAAGCCGCTCCATGTCCGTTGAATCGTCGCCCTTCGTTGGATAACCACCGCCGTATGCATCCGATTGTCCGCTGGTTCCACCAAACCGCTTCGCCGCCCACCTTCGACCGCTTTGCCGCGCGCTGGTCGCGCGTGTTCTACGTGGCGGCGGTGCCGGTGCTGCTGATCGGGATCTGGCAGGGCCTGTTCGTGGTGCCACCGGAGCAGAGCCAGGGCGACGCCTTCCGCATCATCTACATTCATGTGCCCAGCGCGTGGATGAGCCTGTTCGTGTTCGCGCTGATGGCGCTGTACGCGGCCATCGCGCTGGTCTGGCGGATCAAGATCTGCGAGATCCTGGCGATGGCCTGCGCGCCGATGGGCGCCGGCTTCACCCTGATCACCCTGCTCACCGGCAGCATCTGGGGCAAAAGCACCTGGGGCACCTGGTGGGATTGGGACCCACGCATGACCAGCGAACTGATCCTGCTGTTCCTGTACCTGGGCGTGATCGGCCTGTATTACGCCATCGAGGATCGACGCAGCGCCGCGCGCGCGGCCGGCCTGCTGGCCATCGTCGGGGTCGCCCTGCTGCCGGTCATCCGCTATTCGGTGGACTGGTGGGGCGGGCTGCACCAGCGCCAGTCGATCAATGTGTTCGGCGACAACGCGGTCCGCCCGGAACTGATCGCGCCACTGTGGTGGATGGTGGTGGGCACCAAGCTGTGGTTCGCCGGTTCGCTGCTGGCCAAAGCACGTGCCGACAACCTGCTGCGCGAGGCGGGCAAGGCGTGGGTTGGCGAGCGTATCGGCAGCGGTGACGCCACCGTTGCCCGGGAGCTGCCGCAATGACCCACCTGCCCTTCATCATTGCCGCCTTTGCGGTGTTCGGGCTGGTGCTGTGTTGCGATGCGYTCGGTTCGTGGCTGCGCCTGCGCCTGGCACGCTGGCAGGCCCGGCATCGCCAGCAGCGGCTACAGGCGCGTGCCAAGCCGCCGAGCAGCGCCATGCCCGCCACGGAGTTGAGCCGATGACCCCGGTACAGCGCCGCCGCATGATCTGGGTGCTGCTGTTKCTGCTTGCCTCGGGGTTGGCCACCACGCTGGTCGCCTTCGCCCTGCAACGCAATATCGCCTACCTGTACACGCCGGCCGAGGTGCTGCGCGGCGATGTCGATCCGCAGTCGCGGTTCCGCCTCGGCGGGATGGTGGTGAAGGGTTCCTTCCAGCGCGCCAGCGGTTCGCTGGAAGCGCAGTTCGTGGTCACCGATGGCGATGCAACCCTGCCGGTGAGCACTTCGCGGATCCTGCCGGACATGTTCCGCGAGGGCACCGCCGTGGTTGCCATGGGCCGGTTGCAGGACGGCCGCTTCATTGCCGATGAAGTGCTGGCCAAGCACGACGAGAATTACATCCCCAAGGAAGTGGCCGACAAGATGGGCCAGGCGCACACCAAGCACGACGTGCCCGTGACCGCACCCGAGGTGCGCTGAGTGCTGCCCGAGCTGGGGCAGATCCTGCTGGTGGCGGCGCTGCTGATGGCCTTGCTGCAGGCGGTGCTGCCTTTGTGGGGGGCGCAGCGCGGTTACCCGGCGTGGATGGCCGTAGCCCGGCCGGCCGCCTACGCGCAGCTGGTGCTGCTGCTCGGGGCCTTTTGTGTGCTCACCGCGGCCTTCGTCACCCAGGATTTCTCGGTGCGCTACGTCGCCGAAAACTCCAATTCGCTCTTGCCGCTGGCCTATCGCTACTCGGCGGTATGGGGCGCGCATGAAGGCTCGCTGCTGCTCTGGGCGCTGGTACTGGCGCTGTGGAACGGTGCGGTGGCGCGCTGGTCGCGGCAACTGCCAATGGTGGTGCTGGCGCGGGTGCTGGGCGTGCTCGGCATCATCGGCGTGGGCTTCCTGGCCTTCCTGATCTTCACCTCCAACCCGTTCGCGCGGCTGCTGCCGGCGCCGCTGGAAGGCCACGACCTCAACCCGCTGTTGCAGGATCCGGGACTGATCATCCACCCGCCGATGCTGTACCTGGGTTACGTCGGCTTTGCGGTGCCGTTCGCCTTCGCCATCGCCGCACTGCTCGAAGGGCGCGTGGATGCACGCTGGCTACGCTGGACCCGGCCCTGGACCAATGTGGCTTGGGGCTTTCTCACCCTGGGCATCGCACTCGGC
>NZ_JBFULO010000158.1:0-8183 GCF_054049855.1 Stenotrophomonas sp. P5_B8
CGCTGCAGGTTACCTGGGATGAACTTCATCACCCTCGCGTCACAAATTGCATCGCCACCTAAATGCTCCGCCGCACGTCTTTGAAGCAAAGCGGTGCGCCGCCGATATCGGTTCTCCACCGCGCAACTTGAGCTCCGGCTCGTCGCCTCCCCTCTGCATCTCACCAGGCTATCCACACCATGCACTTTGTCAGGAATCTACGTGTCGGCCAGCGCATGAGCGTTGGCTTCTCCGCTCTCATAGGACTGATGGTCGTCCTGACTCTGGTGGGCATCCATCGGGTCCACCTCATCGAGAACGACCTGCACACGATCAATGACGTCAACGCGGTCAAGCAGCGCCTGGCCATCAACTTCAGGGGCAGTGTGCATGACCGCGCGATCGCGCTGCGCGACGTGGTCCTGACCGATGACCCGCAGGCCCGGGCCGAGGCCACGCAACAGATCGAGAAACTCGCCGGCGACTACGCGGTGGCCGCCAAACCCCTGTCGGAGATGATCGCGGCGAGCACGGACAGCAAAGAGATCGGCATGTTGAAGGCCATCCGCGCCAACGAGGCCGCCACTCTCCCCTTGCTGGCCGAAGTCAGCAAGCAACGCGAGGCCGGCGATGTCCAGTCGGCAACAGCGCTGATGCTCACCCAGGCCAAGCCGGCCTTCGTGGCCTGGCTGGCCTCGATCAACGCCTTCATCGACTGGCAGGAGGCCAAGAGCGCCGCCACCGCCGAACAGCTGACGGCCACCGCGCGCGGCTTTGCCATGCTCATGATCGGCGCAACGCTGCTGGCGCTGGCGCTGGGAACGGTCATCGCCATCGCGCTCACGCGCAGCGTCGTCGGCCCCCTGCGCACTGCCCTGCAGGCCGCCCGCGACGTCAGCCAGGGCAAGCTGGATACAGCTCTGGTGGCACATCGGGGCGACGAGGCTGGCCAGCTGCTGGAGGCCATGGAGCAGATGCGCCAACGCATCCGGCGCGTCATTGCCGAGCTGGGCGAGATGACGGCCCGGCACGAGCGTGGCCAGATCAGCTACCGCATGGATGCGGCCGCCTACCCGGGTGAATTCGGCATCATGGTGCGCGATACCAATGACATCGTGGCGGCGCATATCGCCATCAAAATGCAGTTGGTCCACCTGATCGGCCGCTACGCGGTGGGCGACCTGTCCGACGACATGCAACGGCTGCCCGGCGAGAAGGCCATCATCACCGAGACCATGGACCGGGTGAAGGCCAACCTGTCCTCGATCAACCGTGACATCCGCGAGCTTACCCAGGCCGCCTCCGAGGGCAACTTCTCCGCGCGCGGCGAGCCGCAGGCGTATCAGTACGATTTCCGCGCCATGGTGGAAAACCTCAATGGCCTGATGGGCACCGCCGAGCAGAACCTCGCAGCACTGTCCACCTTCCTCAATGACGTTGCATCGGGCAACCTGGCCGCGCGCATGGAGGGCGACTTCCGCGGCGTCTTTGCCACCATGGGGGCCGATGCCAACAAGACTGCCACCAACCTGGCCGATATCGTCCGCCGCATCCATCTCTCGTCCGAGTCCATTACCGGCGCGGCCACGGAGTTGTCCAACGGCAACCAGGACCTCTCCAGGCGCACCGAACAGCAGGCTGCCAGCCTGGAGGAAACCGCCGCGTCGATGGAGGAGCTGACCTCCACGGTCAGGCAGAATTCCGCCTCGGCCGACCAGGCCAATCGCCTGGCCATCGACGCCGCCGCTGTCGCCGGGCGCGGTGGGGAGATCGTGGACGAGGTGGTCAGCACCATGGACGGCATCGAAACCGCTTCGCGCCGCATCGCCGACATCACCACCGTGATCGACGGCATTGCCTTCCAGACCAACATCCTCGCGCTGAATGCCGCGGTGGAAGCCGCACGCGCCGGTGACCAGGGCCGTGGTTTTGCCGTGGTCGCCGCCGAGGTGCGCAGCCTGGCGCAACGCGCGGCCAGCTCGGCCAGGGAGATCAAGGAACTCATCGACGACTCCGCCGCCAGGGTCGCCGAGGGATCCACGCAGGTCCGCGCCGCCGGCGCCACGATGCAGGAGGTGGTTTCGAGCGTGCAGCGGGTGACGGACATCATGCAGGAGATCGCTGCCGCCTCCCGCGAGCAATCCTCCAGCATCGAGCAGGTCAACGCGGTGGTCGGCCGCATGGATGAGACCACGCAGCAGAACGCCGCGCTGGTCGAAGAGGCTGCCGCGGCCGCTGCCGAGCTCGACGTCCAGGCGTCCGGGCTCCGGCACGCCGTCGCCGCCTTCACGATCGACCCGGTCGCGGTGCGCCGTGACCGCCCCTTGCACACGCGCGCCGTCGCTGCCCCGCGCCTTGCCCACAGTCTTCAATGATGAACGGCCAAGCAGCGGCCGCGGGCCATTGCTTGAAACTTCGGCAATGGCCCGCATTGACTGACAGCGCCCGCGGTTGGGCGCTCTCAGGAGAAATGCATGCCGCACCATGAAAAAATCGCCGTTGCCGGCGTCATCGAGCACGTCTTCGCGCATCGCTTCACGCTGGTCAGCAACGATCAGACCTATCTCGCGGATCTGGGGCCGAAAGGCGCAGAAGCGTTTCCTCTCGCGCAGGGCCTTGCCGTACGGCTTGAGGGCGAACAACGCCCGTCGGAAATCAAAGTCGCACGCATCGCCAGGAAGGGGGGCGCCTTCGTGGAGGTGGAACACAAAAAGCCGCATCACGGCCCCAAGCACCCCCCCTCCGATGCACCGGCCGATCCGCGTGCGGTGCTGGCCGCGGTGAAGAAGGCCGGTTGGAAGGTCTCAGGTAAACCCGCCCGCAAGCCCAGGCACTTTGAACTCCTGGCCAGACGCGATGCTRGTGGCTGGACCGAACTCCACGTGGATTTTGCAGGCGTCATCTACAAGCAGAAACCGGCAGACGATGAAAAGTGGGACCTGCCCGCCTGAAAGACTGGTAGTACACAACAAAAGAGCCCCGGGATGTCCCGGGGCTCTTTTTGTTTGTCAGGCCGCCTGTGGGCTCCAGCGACGCAGCGCAGCCCCCCTGAGCGATTGCTCACCGCACCCGGTCGGACAGCGCAGCACGCGCGCCACCGAGGTACTGACAAAGCCCTGCCCCTCCTGCGCCTTGAAGATGACCTCGCACGACAGGCAGCGCGCCACCATGGAATACAGATGCACGATGCGGCCACTGCAGGGGTCCTGCAACGCGCTCACTTCCAGCAGATCGAAGTGGCAGCTATCGGGCAGCGCGCGCCGGGGCAGCGGATAGGGAGAGGAGGTCTGCAGGTTCACGCGGGCGCGCCATCGAGGGAATGCAGGCGACTGTAGATAGCGCGGTGTGGAGCCCAGGTGCAGATGCGATGCCTGCCGCGCGAAGGCGCCGTTACGCATCGCATTCAACCCTGAATGATTCGGAATCCAGTTGCCTGACTTTCGTCATATTTCACCCGGGCGACACTTCCAGGCAAGCAGCATGCTCAAGCCCACCGACGGGCGGAACCGCGAGGCATTTGAGATGGACAAGAACCGTACCGAAGGTGTCAAGAACCAGGTCAAGGGCACCGTGAAGGAAGTGGCCGGCAAGGTCACCGGCGACAAAGCCCAGGAGCTCGAAGGCAAGGCCCAGAAAACCGTGGGCAAGGTGCAGAGTGAAGTGGGCAAGGCAAAAGACGACGCCCGCCGTTGAATCCGGCGCGCTGCTCCCGCACTTCGGTGAGGGAGCAGTGGCGTTGGAATTGCGTACGGATGGACGCCAGGCATTACGCTCACTCCGCGAAGCTTGTGGTGTTCTTGCCATGTCGCTTGGCGACATACAGCGCCCGGTCGGCCATGGCCAGCCAGTCCTCGGCAATGCCGATGCTCACGCTGATCTGGATCGAACGCACTTCTGCGGGCAGGTTGGCCTGCAACCGTTCCCTGATCCGCTCAGCCACCTGCATGGCCTCAGCAGACGTGCATTCCATCAGCAACACCGCAAACTCATCCCCACCCAGCCGCGCCGGCGTATCGCCGGGCCGCATGAAGTCCCTCAACGTCGCCGCAATGTGGCGCAGCACCTCGTCACCCGCCCGGTGACCGTGCCCGTCGTTGATCCGCTTGAAGTCGTCCACATCCAGCATCAACAAGCAGGCAACGCCGCCATGACGGTGCGACCTCTCCAGCGTCTGCTGGGCACGCTGGATCAGAAAGCCCCGGTTGGCCAGGTCCACCAGCGGGTCCATCCGGCTCAGGCGCTGCAACTGACGGTTCTGTGATTTCACCCGGCGCGCCAGCTGCCAGCTGAGCAGACTCAGCCCGATGCCATACACGAACAGGAAGGGCAGGCTGAGGGCAATCGTGCGCTGTGAGGTCACCGGCTGAAAGGGCAACACAAGGGCCAGCCAGGCCACGCCGAATCCCACCACCAGGGCCAGGGTCGCCCGCGCCGCCAGCTTCACCCCACCTGCGGCGATCTTGTCGGCCACCAGCAGCGCCGCGAACAACGCACTGGGCACGATGCTGAGCGCCATGAAGGCAATCCATGCACCGCCCAGCAACGAGTCGATGACCATGCAGCGGAACTGCGCCGCTGCCGGTTTCTGGGCGCGGTGAATCAAGGCCAGCGCAATGGCCGGCCATAGCAACGCGTTGACCAGCAGCAGCACCCACGCCACCACACCGTCGTTGCGCTCGAGGATGATCGAGGCAATCGGCAGGGCGGCAAGGCCGTTGCCGACAAACCGCATCCAGCCAATGCGGCGGGCCGCGCCGATTCCTTCCACCGCCAATTCCGCAGAATCCGTCAAGAACGGCACACTTCCCCCTCGACTTCCGCCAAAGCCCGATCCGCACACCGGAATCGGGAGCAGTCTGGCACTGTGGCGTAAATAACGGGTCAATATCGGCACGGGACGGTGCGACATCGGGTCGCAGGCTGCGCGCGGGCCTTCCAGACGGCCACGGCCGCTGCCTCCCTTAGAATCAACCCCGTGCGCTCTCCTGCCCTCCACCGCTGGCTTCATGCCTGGGCCTGCCTGGCCATGCTCCTGGTGGGGGTCGCGCCGCTGGTCAGCCGGGCGTTGGCGCACCCGGGCGTAAACGCTTCCCAGGCGCCGAACGCCCATGGCGCACCCCACCCCGCGCTCGACCCCGCCCCCGTGGGCGCGTACCCCAAGCATCACGATACGGCGCATGGCATGGATCACGCGATGGCGATGGCGACCCCGCGCGCGCATGGCCAGGCGGCATCGCCAGCCATCACGCCGGCCAAGTCTCCAGATCCCCACGCCGAGCATGCCATGGGCGTGGACTGCGACTACTGTCTGATCGCCGCACGGATGGTCAGCCTGCTGGTCGCCCTGCTTCTGCTCATTGCGCTCTGGCCCGCGGTCTTCCGGGCTTTGGCGAGGCAGGTCGTTGCCCCGCAAATGCCCCCGCCAGGCACACTCGGCGCCCGCGGTCCGCCGCCCGCCCTCGCCTGCTGATCCAGCCTGCGTCCTGAGGCGCGCATCGCGCCCGGCCGTCCGTACCCGCCCCACTCACCCGGCAACTCTGCCGGGCCGAATGCGCGCGCTGGATACTGCCCTTCCCCTCCGCTGTCCGGCTGACCCGCCGGCTCTTTTGCCTGTCTCGACCACGCGGTGGTCGCGGCAACTCGATCTTGTGGACCATGAACAGACTTCCCGCTTCCCGCCCGCTTTCCAGGGCCACTCTGATTGCGCTCGCCAGCGCTGCCTTGGCCCCGTCGCTGGCGTCCGCCAAGGAGGACACCGTGCTCACCCTGGGTACCGTGCAGGCCCGCGCCAGCGCCGAGCGCGACCTGTCGGCACGGTCGGTATTCACCTCCGTGGACATCCTCGGTGGCGACCTGCTGCAGCAGCAGAAGGTGGATCACAGCTGGGAGCTGCTGATGAACGCCCCCGGCGTGCAGGTCACCCAGTTCAAGATGGGCACCGATGCCGGCCGCTTCTCCTTCCGTGGTTTCAACGGCGAAGGCCGCATCAACGCGGTCAAACTGCTCATCGACGGCGTCCCAAGCAACGACAACGCCGGCGGCATGCCCTACCTGGATGCGGTGTTTCCGCTGGACATCAGCGCGATGGAGATCGTGCGCGGCACCAACGACGCGCGCTACGGCCTGCATGCCATCGCCGGTGATGTAAACGTGCTCACCCGCCATGGCGGCAACGACGGCCAGCTCAGCGTCACCGTCGGCAGCTTCGGCACACAGGACGTGCAACTGGCCAAGGGCGTCGAGAACGGTGCCTGGTCGCAGAACTATTTCATCGGCTGGCGTGGCACCGACGGTGAGCGCGACCATGCCGAGGGCACCCAGCGCAGCTTCGCCGGCAAGTGGTTCTACACCGATCCCGAGGGCCGCTGGCGCGCCGGTCTGGCCAGTCGTTACTACAAGAACGCCGCGCTGGAAGCGGGCTATCTCAGCTACCCGCAAGTGCAGGCCGATCCCTGGCAGTCGCCCGATTACGCCCGCGACGACCGCAGTGAGCGCGAAACCGTGCAGACCGCGCTGCACCTCGATGGCGCCCTCGCCAGCGACTGGCATTGGAACGCCAAGGCCTACCAGAACGACTATCGTAACCAGCGCTGGGTGACCTTCACCGCAGGCGGCGCGCAGCAGGAGCGCTTCAACGATGAAACCCACCGTGGGCTGATCCTCAACACCACCTGGCGCCCCACCACCACTCTGGCCGAGTTGGTGCTCGATGCCGGCGTGGATGGGCAATGGCAGGACAACACCGCCCGCCGCTACCGCACTGTCGCGCGCGAACGTCAGGCCACACTGCGCGACTGGGCGTTCGATCTCGACACCCACGGTGCGTATATCCAGGCCGTGATCCGCCCCTTCGACGCGCTGAAAATCGTGCCGGCCTACCGCGTGGACCGCATCTACGGCGATTTCCACAACGTCGCCGACGGCACGCGTGCACCGGTGTACGACTACGGCCTGATCAGGCAGCCCAAGCTGAGCGTGTCCTATGACCTGGGCAGCCGCACCGTCGCCTACGCCAACTGGGGCCGCACGTTCCAGATCGGCAGCGGCAACGGCGCCTACCGCACGCAGCCCGGCAATCTGTCGCCGTCGATCAACGACGGCTGGGAGACCGGCCTCAAGTGGGCACCCATGCAAGGGCTGCAGGCCCGCATCGCCTACTGGGAACAACGCGCCTCCGACGAAGTGGCCACCATCCTCGGCGTCAACGGCAGCGTGGGCAGCAACGAAGTGGGCAACGTCGGCAAAACCCTGCGCCGCGGCTGGGACGCGCAGCTCACCTGGCAGGCCAGCGCGCGCTGGCGTGCGTGGGCGTCGTATTCCCGGCAGAAGGCGGTGATCAAGGTGCCCGACCCCAGCACACCGCAGACCCGTGGGCGACAGGTCGAGAACGTGCCGAACTGGCTGGCCAACGCTGGCGTGGAGTACACGACCACCCCCGATTGGACCTTCAGCGCCTGGAGCAACGGCCAGGGTGACTACTTCGTGGAACGCACCAACACGCTGGGCCGTTACGGTGGCTATGCGTTGTTGAATCTGAGCGCCACCTACCGCCTGGACCCGCGCAACAGCCTGGCCCTGCAGCTGAAAAACGCGACGGACCGCTTCTACGTCTACGCCTGGTATGACAGCGGCGCATCCGGCTACTCGCCCGGCGATGGCCGCGCCCTCTACCTCAGCTGGACCCGGGAGCTCTGATATGGATACCGCCATCCCGCCGCCGTCCACCGAACGCTGGCGCTTCTACCGCGCGGTGTGGCGGTGGCACTTCTATGCCGGTCTGTTCGTACTGCCTTTCATTGCCTGGCTGGCACTGACCGGCGCGGTCTACCTGTACCAGAAGCCCATTGACCGGTGGGTCCACCATGACCTCAAGGTCGTGGAAAACCCACAGCACGCTCGCACGCTCCCCAGCGCCCAGATCGCCGCCGTCACCGCCCTCACGCCTGGCGAGGTGTTCCGCTACAGCACCCCGGAGCGCAGCGATGGCAGCGTGGAAATCGGTGTGCTGGAGGCCGACGGTCGGCGCGAGATCTACTACGTTGACCCGACCTCGGCGCGCGTCCTCGGATACCTGCCGGAAAAAGGCACGTTCTCCGGTGTCGTACGCCGGCTGCACAGCCTGGACCTGCTCGGTGACTACGCCCGTGCGCTGATCGAGATCGCTGCCGGCTGGGCCATCCTGCTGGTGTTGACCGGTGTCTACC
>NZ_JBFULO010000159.1:0-8122 GCF_054049855.1 Stenotrophomonas sp. P5_B8
GCGTTGGGCCGGCCTGGCCTGGGCCTGGGCATGGCTGTGCTTCGTGCTGCTGTGGCTGCACGTGCTGTGGCGTGGTCCGCCACGCGGCGCGGGGCAGAAGCTGGTGATCGCCGTGCTGGTGCTGTGGCTGCTGGCGGTGGCCGGACGGCAATGGCGGACGACGCGGGAGGCCCGGGTCGCTTCGCTTGGCTGAGCGGTGCTGCCAGTCTGTGTACATGCCGTTGGCGGGGGACCGGCGTATCGTGGGCGGGACTCTTTTGGGATGCGTGACGATGCGGCGAGCCGGGTGGGGGAAGGTACTGGGTCTGGTGATCGGTGGATGGGCGTCGATGGCCGCGGCCGCGACACCGCAGCAGGTCAGCCATGGGCGGTTCCAGCAGGTGCCGGTGTTCCTGCCGGAAGGACACCTGCAGCGGGTGGTGGTGTGGTTCGACGGCGGCCGCGAGCACGAACGCACCCGTCAGCGCATCGATGCGCTGCGTGCGCGGGGCGCGCTGGTCGCCCAGGTCGACGTCGCCCGGCTGCGCAAGGAACTGGCCCGCGAAGGCGGCGGTACCTGCGGGTTCGGCGCCGGCGATGTGGAGAATTTCTCGCGCTGGTTCCAGGCCTACCTGCATCTGCCCGGCTACCGCCTGCCGCTGATCGGCGGCGACGGGGAAGGTGCCGAGCTGGCCTATGCGGTGGCTGCGCAGGCCGACACCCAGGTCTTCGCCGGCCTGCTGACCACCGACTTCTGTCCGGACCGGGCGCGCGAGCGCATGGTCTGCGGGGCCGGCGTCAGCCACGGCCGACTGCAACCGGCCGACCTCAATTTCCCGTGGCTGAACGCTGCCGGCGACGCACGCTGCAAGGTCGGCGATGCAGCCGCGTTCGTGCGCAAGGTGAGCATGGGCCGACAGTTCGAGCGCAGCGCAGAGGGTGGCGACCTGCCCGGGCTGCTGGCGGCGGCGCAGGTGATCGGTGCGCAGAAGGGGGTGAGCCTGGCGCCCCCGCCCGATGACCTCAAGGGCTTGCCGGTGATCGAAGTGCCGTCCAGCAAGCCGGGCGACACGTTTGCGATCTTCGTGTCCGGTGACGGCGGCTGGGCCGGGCTGGACAAGGAAGTGGCCGCCGCCCTCAGCGAGGGCGGGGTGTCGGTGGTGGGCGTGGATTCGTTGCGCTATTTCTGGACCGCCCGTGATCCGCAGGGCTTCGCCCGCGACCTCGAGCGCATTGCCGCGCATTACAGCCGGCAATGGCAGCGCAAGCGGGTGGTGCTGGTCGGCTTCTCGCAGGGCGCCGACGTGCTCCCGGCGGCGATCAATCAGTTGTCACCGGCGATGCGCGACAGCGTGGCGATGATCGGGCTGATGTCGGTGGGCAAGACCGCCGATTACGAGTTCCATGTCAGCAACTGGCTGGGCGGCGGTGGCGACGGCCTGCCGATCGCGCCGGAGATCGCCAGGTTGCCGGTCGGCAAGACGCTGTGCCTGTATGGCGAGGACGACGATGATGCGCTGTGCCCGGACCTGCCGGGAGGCAATGCGCAGGTGGTGAAACTGCCGGGCGACCATCATTTCAAGGGCGATTACGATCGCTTGGCGCAGACGTTGCTGGAGCATCTGCCGGCGCGGTGACGCGTGCGGTGGGGGATCCATGCCGGATCCCCCACCAGGGTCAATCGTGGCGGCGCGGATCCAGCGAGATCAGCCGGGTGGCATCAAGCAGTGCAGCCGGCAGGTGCACGCCGCCGGGCGCGGCCAGGTAACGGGCACGCCACTGCGGGGCGAACTTGGACTTGAAGCGGCGCAGACCGCTGAAGCCGTAGAAACGCTCGCCATGCCGGGCCACGATATTGGCAAAGCGGTTCCAGCGCCCGGCCAGGCGATGCTGGGCCAGTCCCGACAGTGGCGCCATGCCGAGCGAGAACCGGTGGAAGCCGTTGGCGCGGCCCCACAGGAACAGCTCGATGAACAGGAAATCCATGGTGCCCTTGGGCGCATCGTCGATATGTCGCATCAGATCCACCGACAACTCGTGCCCGGCCGGCGCCTGCCACAGGTTGGCGAAGGCGACGATGCGGCCCTCCGCTTCCACCAGCGCCATCGGGAAGCGCACCAGGTAGTCCGGATCGAAGCTGCCCAACGAGAAGCCCTTTTCATCGCCGGCCTTGTCATCCAGCCATTCCTGTGAGATCGCTTCCAGCGCCGGCAGCAGGGCGGGCACCTCGGCCGGGGTGGCCACGCGGAAGCTCAGGCCGCTGCGCTTGCCGCGGTTCCAGGCCTGGCGCAGGTCGGCACGCTCGCGTCCTTCCAGGCCGAAGTCCTGCAACGGCACCATCGCCTCTTCGCCGAGCTTGACCAGGGTCAGGCCGAGGTCGAGGTAGGTCTGCCAATGCGCTTCGCCGACCTGGTAGAACACCGGGCGCAATCCGAGCCGGTCGGCTTCCTCGCGGAAGCGCCAGATCAGTCCGCGCACCACCTCCGGCGGACCGACCGGGTCGCCCATCGCGATCAGCGAGCCGCCGTAGCGCTGCATCATCACAAAGCCGCGCTGGTCGGCATCGCGCAGCACCGCCTTGTCGGCGGTGAGGACCAGGCACGCCTGGGTGTCTTCGGCGGCAGCCAGAATCGGGGCCAGTGCGTCCAGGGTCGGGGCGTCGGCGGCCGGCAGCGGGCTGCGCGTGCTGTGCAGCAGCCGGGCCAGGCCGAAGATGGTCAGCGCGATGGCCACCACCAGCAGCGCCCGCAGCGCACGCGGGGCGTTGCCCTGCAGCGCGAACTGCCACCACAGCTCGTTCTGGTATTCGACGTGGCTGTAGACGAAGAACAGCAGCCAGATCACCGCGACCAGGACCAGGCCGAGATTGCGGATCCACGGCCACGACCAGGCTTCGTCGAGCAGCGCCCCTTGGCGGTAGAACTCACGGCGCGAGGCCCACAGCGCCATCGCCACCAACAGTGCCGACAGCGCGATCAACACCTGGCCGCCGCGCAGCCAGATCGGCAGCGGCGCGATCACGCAGATGCCCAGCGCGAGCATCCAGGCCGCGTGGCTGCGTCGTTGCAGTCCCTGCCCGATCAGCAGCAGGGCCACGCCACCAAGACTGCCGAGCAGGTGCGAGGTTTCCAGGATCGGCAGCGAGGCGTTGACCAGGTGCCGGCGCGGGGTCGGCAGGGTGCCGTCGATGACCAGTGCGGCACCGACGCTGAACACCGCCAGCGCGATGATCTGCGGCAGCCACGGACGCAGCGCGGTCCAGCCGGCGCGGGTGGCCCCGGCGCCGACCCGCAGCGGCTTGCGCATTGCCGGGCCCAGGGCCAGCAGCGTGGCCAGCAGCAGCGGCAGCACGTAATAGGTGACGCGGTAGATCAGCGCGGCGGCCAGCACCGACGCCGGTGCCACCTGTGGCAGCAGCTTGAGCAGGCTCCACTCGAACACGCCCAGCCCGGCCGGCACGCTGGAGATCAACCCGGCCAGCACCGCCACCAGGTACAGGCCGACAAAGCCGGGCAGGCCGGTGGGGGTATCCATCGGCAGCAGCACGTAGAACGCGGCGCTGGCCAGGACCAGTTCCACTACGCTCAGCGCGGTTACGCCAAGCATGGTGCGGCGGTCGGGCAGCCACAGGCTGTGGCCACGGATCTGGAAGGTACGTCCGTCGCGACCGACCAGCAGCAGCGTGCCGAGGTAACCGAGCAGGCCGACAATGCCGAACACGCGCACCGCCTGCACCGACACCGGCAGCGCCAACGCGGCCGCACCCGGTTCGAGGATGAAGGCCAAGGCCAGCAGCAGCCACGCGCCGAACACGAAGCCAAGCGTGCTCATCAGCACCACCTGGCCGATTTCGCCCAGGCTCAGCCCGGCCCCGCCATAGCCGCGCAGGCGCACGGCGCCGCCGGTGAGCGCGGCAAACCCCAGCGTCTGGCCGAGCGTGTGGGCCAGGAAGGCGGTGATGCCCACACGCGCCGGGTGCAACTGCTTGCCGCTGCGACGCAGGCCAATGGCATCGAAACCGATCAGGCAGGCGTAACTGGCCAGGCCGAGCACCACGGTCAGCGCGATCTGGCCGGCACCGAGGTGGCGGAACGCTTCGCGGATGGCGCGGTAGCCGTGTTCGTCGAACTCGTTGGCCAGCCCGCGCAGCGCCAGGGCCAGGATCGCCAGGCTGAAGATGACGGTGGCGGCGCGGCGCCAGGCCAGGCGTGCCGGGGCGGGAGCAGGGSTCGTTTCGGTCATCGGTGTAGCGTGCTCCGTGGGGGGGCGATGAAAGAGTCAAGGCAGGAGGCGGTGCAGGGTGCGGGCGCATCGTGCGCCTGATGCGCACGCTTGCCAAGGGTGCGCGCTGTGCACGCCGTGGCGGCAAGGACACCGGGCACGGACAGGCGCACACCGCATCGGTGACAATGTCCCTTCATCCAGAGGAGAAAGCGCCATGTTGGAACGTTTCGATGTCGGTCCGCGCATGTCCGAAATGACCGTGCACAACAAGGTCGCCTATCTGTCCGGGCAGATTCCCGAAGACACCAGCCAGGACATCACCGGCCAGACCCGGCAGGTGCTGGAAGAGATCGACAAGCTGCTGGCGCTGGTGGCCAGCGACAAGCAGCACGTGTTGCGTGCGGAAGTGTTCCTGGCCGACATCAACGATTTCGCCGGCATGAATGCCGCGTGGGATGAGTGGGTGGTGGCGGGCATGACGCCGGCACGCGCGACGGTGGAGGCCAAGCTGGCCGATCCGAGCTGGAAGGTGGAGATCGTGATCACCGCGGCACTGCCGTAACGGGCCGAATGGCAGCCGGGCATATCGCTCGGCTGCACGGCATCAGCGCGCTGCGATCAGGTCGATGCAATCCACCGGGCACGGTGGAATGCACAGCGCGCAACCGGTGCACAGGTCGGCGATGACGGTGTGCATGTACTTGGCACCGCCGACGATGGCATCCACCGGGCAGGCCTGGATGCACTTGGTGCAGCCGATGCAGTCCGCCTCGATGATCAGCGCCACCTGCGCGGGCGTATATTCGCCCCGGCTGCGGTCGAATGGCACTGCAGGTACACCCAGTACACGCGCCAGTGCCCGCGCGCCGTCATCACCGCCGGGTGGGCAGTGGTCCACGCCGGCCTCGCCGCGGGCCATGGCCTCGGCATAGGGACGGCAACCGTCATAGCCGCATTGACCGCATTGGGTCTGCGGCAGCAGGCGGTCGAGGCGTTCGGTCAGGGACGTTGGGGTGATCATGCGTGGCGTCGGCTGCGCGGGGTCTTCATTTCAAGGGTTTGCCGCGATACCAGCGATCGTGGGCGAGGGCCAGCATCGGACGGTCTTCCGCGCTGTCGCCGTAGGCGTGGATGCGCTGGAAGCGTGACAGGTCGTAGCGCTGGCGGATGTGTTCGACCTTGCGTGGGCCACAGTCGCCATCGGCGTAGCGGCCGGTGAGGCGTCCATCGCGACTTTCCAGACGGTTGCAGATCAGGCCCAGACCAAGCGATTCGCACCACGGGCGCAGGTACAGATCCAGCGAGCCGGACACGATCACCACGGTATGCCGTTGCTGCAGGTGCCAGTGGATCTGTTCCAGCATCTGCGGGCGCACCACGTCAGGCAGCACATCGCGCGCATAGCCGGCGGCCTGGGTGGCGATGTCATCGCTGTGACGGTTGCTGAAGGTCAGGCGGGTGACGCGGGCGCGGATGCGCGCGGCCGATATCAGCTTGAGCCGGTAAGCCAGCAGCCACGGCCCGACTTTCCACCAGGCCTGGGCGAGCTGCTCCGGCGTCGCCACGCGGCGCAGGAAACGGCCGTACGTGTCGCAGGTGGTGACCGTGTGGTCGAAATCGAACAGGGCCAGTTCCAAACCGCAGCTTCCTCCGTGCAGGCCAGCAGGACGGGGCGGCAAGGCCGCCCCTCGTTGCGATCAGCGCACCGGCATGCCGGGCTGGGCGCTGCTGTCGGCATCGAGCAGGGCCAGGTCGCCGCCGTCGAAACCGGCCGAGAGGATCATGCCCTCGCTCAGGCCGAAACGCATCTTGCGCGGGGCCAGGTTGGCGATGAACACCACGCTGCGGCCGACCAGTTTTTCCGGCTCGCCGTAGCTGGCGCGGATGCCGGAGAAGATCTGGCGCTTGCCGAGATCACCGGCGTCCAGTTCGAAGCGCAGCAGCTTGTCCGAGCCTTCGACGAACTCGCAGGCCAGCACCTTGCCGATCCGCAGGTCGAGCTTGGCGAAGTCGTCGATGCCGATATAGGCCGTGCCGTCGGTCGGGGCGGCGGCTACCGCCGGTGCGGGCGCCGGCTTGGCAGGCTTCGCCGGGGCGACGGGGGGTGCGGCGGCGAGGGTGTCTTTGGAGGCGTCGGTCATGGCGTCGATCATTTTCGGGTCGATTCGGGTGAACAGCGGTGCGTACACCGCGATGGTGTGTGCGGTCAGCGGGCGGGCGATGTCGGTCCAGTCCTGCACCGGTGCGGCGAGGAAGGTTTCGGCCTGCGCGGCGGTGGCCGGCAGGATCGGCCGCAGTGCGGTGACCAGCACGCGGAACAGGTTCAAGCCCTGGGTGCAGACCGCCTGCAGCTGCGCGTCGGCGCCGTCCTGCTTGGCGATCACCCACGGCTTCTGGTCGTCGATGTAGCGGTTGGCTTCGTCGGCCAGGGTCATGGTCAGGCGCACGGCGGCGGCCGGGTCGTTGCGCTCGTACGCCTCACGGATCGGGGCGAGGGCGGCGACGAAGCGGTCGTACTGGGCGGCATCGGGCAGGCTGTCGGCCAGGCGGCCATCGAAGCGCTTGCTGATGAAGCCGGCGCAGCGGCTGGCCAGGTTGACGAACTTGCCGACCAGGTCGGCGTTGACGCGCGCGATGAAGTCGCCCAGGTTGAGGTCGAGGTCTTCAACGCCGCCGCCGGACTTGGCGGCGAAGTAGTAGCGCAGCGCTTCGGCTTCCAGGCCGACATCCAGGTAGGTACGCGCCATGACGAAGGTGCCGCGCGACTTGGACATCTTGGCGCCGTCGACCATCAGGTAGCCATTGACGTGCAGGCGCGTCGGCGCGCGATGGCCGGTGCCGTGCAGCACCGCCGGCCAGAACAGGCCGTGGAAATTGACGATGTCCTTGCCGATGAAGTGGTGCAGTTCGGTGCTGGAACCGGCGCGCAGGTGGGCGTCGAAATCTTCCCCGTTCTTGGCGCACAGGGTCTGGAAGCTGGACAGGTAGCCGATCGGCGCATCCAGCCAGACGTAGAAGTACTTGCCGGGCTGGCCGGGGATTTCGAAGCCGAAGTACGGCGCGTCACGGGAAATGTCCCAGGCGCGCAGGCCGCCTTCGGCATTGAGCCATTCGCCGAGCTTGGCCTTGACGCCGGGCAGGGCGACGTCGCCGGCCAGCCACTCGCGCAGGAAGCCTTCAAAGCGGCCGACTTCGAAGAAGAAGTGTTCGGAGTCGCGCATTTCCGGGGTGGCCCCGGAGATGACCGAGCGCGGGTCCTTGAGTTCAGTGGGGCCGTAAGTGGCGCCGCACACTTCGCAGTTGTCGCCGTACTGGTCAGGGCTGCTGCAGACCGGGCAGATGCCCTTGATGTAGCGGTCGGGCAGGAACATGCCCTTGGCCGGATCGTAGAACTGGGCCACGGAGCGGCGCGCGATGTGGCCTTCGGCCTCAAGCTTGAGGTAGAAGGCTTCGGTCAGGGCTTTGTTGGCGGCCGAGTTGGTGGAGTCGTAGTGGTCGAAGGCGACGCCGAAGGCGGCAAAGTCGCGTTCGTGACTGGCCTGGATGTTGGCGATGAAGGCTTCCGGGCTGACGCCGGCCTTTTCGGCGGCGAGCATGATCGGGGTGCCATGGGTGTCATCGGCGCAGACGAACCAGGTCTTGCCGCCGCTCATTCGCCGCGCGCGCACCCAGATGTCAGCCTGGATGTAGCCGACCAGGTGGCCCAGGTGGAGCGGGCCGTTGGCGTAGGGCAGGGCGGTGGTGACGAGAGCGGTGCGGGTCATGGTCTGCGTTGTTGCTTTGGGGACTGGGGATTATCGCATGGAGGGGGTGGGCGCCTGCGGCGGGCTTTTTTTCGAAACTGGAGCCAGGGCCACAGCCGAAGCCGAAGCCGAAGCCGAAGCCGAAGCCGAAGCCTATTGACCGGTCTGCTGGGGGA
>NZ_JBFULO010000160.1:0-8113 GCF_054049855.1 Stenotrophomonas sp. P5_B8
GTGGACCTGCTGCTGGTCCGCGATGACGACATCCCCGGGCTGATCGCCGATGGCGTGTGCGACTTCGGCATCGTCGGCCGCAACGAACTGGACGAGCAGGGCGCCGCGCGCCGTCGGCTCGGCCTGCCCGATGCCTACCAGGCGCTGCGCGGGCTCAACTTCGGCCAGTGCCGGCTGATGCTGGCGGTGCCCGAAGAGTGGGAATGGACCGGGGTGGAACAACTGGCCGGCAAGCGCATCGCCACCAGCTACCCGGCGATCCTGGCCGACTGGCTGGCCGCACGCGGCGTGGACGCGCAGGTGGTGGAACTGTCCGGGTCGGTGGAAATCGCGCCGCGACTGGGCACCGCCGACCTGATCTGCGACCTGGTGTCCAGCGGCGCGACCCTGGCCGCCAACCAGCTCAAGCCGGTGGAAACCCTGATCGAAAGCGAAGCGGTGCTGGCCGGTCCGGTGCGCACGCCCGATGACGCCCGCGCCGGGCTGATGGCGATGCTGCTGCGGCGCCTGGATGGCGTGGTGAAGGTGCAGGACAGCAAGCTGCTGATGTTCCGCGCCGCGCTGGACCGGGTGTCCGAGCTGACCCGGCTGCTGCCCGATGCCGACCCGCTGGTGCAGTTGCCCGATGACGGCGGCCACCTGCGTTTGCAGACGATGTGCCACGGCGCGTTGACCTGGCAGCGGTTGGAGGACCTGGAACGCGCCGGTGCGCAGGGGTTGATGGTGTTGAGCGTGGAGCGGTCGCTGGCATGAATCGTCTGACGTGGTCCCAATTGGATGCCGGCGCCCAGGCGCAGGCCTTGCAACGCCCGGTCCAGGCCGTGGCGGGGCGCACCCGTGAATCGGTCGCGGCGTTGATCGCGGCGGTGCGCGCGGGCGGCGATGCCGCGCTGCGCGAGATCACCCTGCGCTTCGACGGCGTGGCGCCGGAAAGCTTCGAAGTGAGCGAGGCGGAATTCGCCGTGGCCGAACAGGCGGTGTCTGCCGAACTGCGCCAGGCGATGACCGATGCCGCTGCGCGGATCCGCACCTTCCACCAGGCGGGCATGAGCCAGGGCTATGCGGTGGAGACCGCACCGGGCGTGCGCTGCGAGCGCGTCGTGYGTCCGATCGGTCGCGTCGGCCTGTATGTACCGGCCGGCAGCGCGCCGTTGCCGTCGACCGCGCTGATGCTCGGCGTGCCGGCACAGCTGGCCGGCTGCCGCGAAGTGGTGCTGTGCACGCCCCCGCGCAAGGACGGCAGCGCCGATCCGGCCGTGCTGGTGGCCGCGCGCCTGACCGGCGTGCACCGGGTGTTCAAGCTCGGCGGTGCGCAGGCGATCGCCGCGATGGCCTATGGCACCGACAGCGTGCCGGCCTGCGACAAGCTGTTCGGCCCGGGCAACAGTTTCGTGACCGAAGCCAAGCAGCAAGTGGCGCAGGACGGTGCCGCGGCGATTGACATGCCGGCCGGGCCGTCGGAAGTGCTGGTGATCGCCGATGCGGGTGCCAACCCGGCGTTCGTGGCCGCCGACCTGCTGTCGCAGGCCGAGCACGGCCCGGATTCGCAGGTGCTGCTGCTTACCGACGACGCGGCGATGCTCGACCGCGTGGCCGCCGAAGTGCAGGCGCAGTTGGCACGGCTGTCGCGTGCGGATATCGCCGCGCAGGCGTTGCAGGCCTCGCAGCTGATCCGGGTCGATTCGCTGGAACAGGCCTTCCAGATCAGCAATCGCTACGCGCCCGAACACCTGATCCTGGCCCTGCGTGAACCGCGTGCGTGGCTGGAGCAGGTCGAAGCGGCCGGCTCGGTGTTCCTGGGCGATTACACCCCCGAAGCACTTGGCGACTACTGCAGCGGCACCAACCACGTGCTGCCTACCGCCGGCGCCGCCCGCGCCTACAGCGGGGTGAGCGTGGCCAGCTTCCAGAACCTGATCAGCGTGCAGTCGGCCACCGCGCAGGGCATCGCCGCGATCGGTGGCTGCGCGCGCGTGCTGGCACGTGCCGAAGGCCTGGACGCACATGAAAACGCGGTGACCCTGCGCATGGAGGCCGCCGCATGAGCGCCTCGTCGTCGGTGATGTCGCTGGTGCGCCCGGACCTGCAGGCCTTTGCGGGTTATTCCTCGGCGCGCAGCAGTGCGCTGGTGGGCGATGTGTGGCTCAATGCCAACGAATCGGCCTGGGCTAACCCGGCCGACAGCGAAGGCCGCGCGCGCCGCTATCCGGACCCGCAGCCGGCTGCCTTGCGCGCCCGCCTGGCCGATCTTTATGGCTGCGCCCCGGATCAATTGTTGATGGGGCGCGGCAGCGATGAAGCGATCGACCTGCTGGTGCGCGCGCTGTGCGAACCGGGCCGGGATGCGGTGCTGGTGACGCCGCCGGTGTTCGGCATGTACGCGGTGTGCGCACGCCTGCAGAACGCACCGCTGCTGGAGGTGCCGCTGCGCGATGACGGCGACGCACTGAACGTCGATATCGACGCGGTGATCGCCGCCGCGCTGGCCGGCAACGCCAAGCTGGTATTCCTGTGTTCACCGTCCAATCCGGCCGGCAGCGCGATCGCGCTGGCGCAGATCGAGCAGGTGGCCCGTGCGCTGCAGGGCAGGGCGCTGGTGGTGGTGGATGAGGCCTATGCCGAGTACGCGGTGCTGCCGTCGGCGGTGTCGCTGCTGGCAACGTACGACAACCTCGCTGTGCTGCGTACCTTGTCCAAGGCGCACGCGCTGGCGGCGGCCCGGATCGGCAGCCTGATCGCCGCGCCGGCCCTGATCCAGCTGCTGCGCCGCTGCCAGGCCCCGTATCCGATCCCCGGCCCGTGCGCCGATCTGGCCCTGGCCGGGCTGAGCGAGAGCAACCTGCAGCTGACGGCGTCACGCGTGGAGCGGATCAAGCTGGAGCGCAACCGCCTGCAACAGGCGCTGGCGGTGCTGCCGGGGGTGCTGCGGGTCTATCCCTCGCAGGGCAACTACCTGCTGGTCCGCTTCGCCGATGCGCAGCAGGCCTTCGACGCGTTGCTCGATGCGGGCGTGGTGGTGCGCGACCAGCGCGCTGCGCCGCAGCTGCACGACGCGCTGCGCATCACCGTGGGCAGCACCCTGGAGAACGATCGCGTGCTCAGTGCGCTGTCGGTACGGAGGGTTGCCGCATGACGCCCATCCTGTTTGTCGACCGCGACGGCACGCTCATCGAGGAGCCGGCCGATTTCCAGATCGATGCGTACGAGAAGATCCGCTTCGTGCGCGACGTGATCCCGGCCATGCTCAAGCTGCGCGATGCCGGTTACCAGTTCGTGATCGTCAGCAACCAGGACGGCCTCGGCAGCGAAAGCTATCCGCAGGCCAGTTTCGAGGGTCCCAACGACCTGATGCTGCAGATCTTCGCCAGCCAGGGCATCGTCTTCCGTGACGTGCTCATCGACGGCACCTGGCCGCACGACAACGCACCGACCCGCAAGCCGGGCATCGGCATGATGCTGTCCTACCTGCAGGACCGCAGCATCGACTGGGCCCGCTCGGCGATGGTYGGTGACCGGCCTACCGACATCCAGTTCGCCGACAACATGAAGATCCGCGGCTTCCAGCTGCGCACCGGGCAGTTCGGCGGCGACTGGGACTGGAACGGCATCGCCCATGAACTGGCCGATGCGCCGCGCCGCGCCGTCGTGCAGCGCAATACCAAGGAAACGAAGATCCGCGTGGAGGTCGATCTGGACCGCACCGCCGAGCCGCAGACCCATACCGGACTGCCGTTCTTCGACCACATGCTGGAGCAGATCGGCAAGCACGGCGGGTTCGCGCTGAGCGTGCAGGCCGAGGGCGACCTGCACATCGACGAGCACCACACCATTGAAGACACCGGGCTGGCACTGGGCCAGGCGTTGCGTGAGGCACTGGGCGACAAGCGCGGGATCGGCCGCTACGGGTTCACCCTGCCGATGGACGAGACCCTGGCCAGCGCTGCGCTGGATTTCAGTGGGCGTCCCTATTTCGTGTTCGAGGGCGAGTTCAAGCGCGAGCGGGTGGGCGACATGCCCACCGAGCTGGTGCCGCACTTCTTCCGCTCGCTCTGCGATGCGGCCGGACTCAACCTGCACCTGAACGTGCGCGGCGACAACGACCACCACAAGGTCGAGGCCTGTTTCAAGGCGCTGGCGCGTGCGTTGCGCCAGGCGCTGCCGCGGCAGGGCACCGCCTTGCCGAGCACCAAGGGGGCGCTGTGAGCGAGGTCGCGCTGATCGATGCCGGTGGCGCGAATCTTGGCTCGGTGCGCTATGCGCTGGAGCGGCTGGGCGTGCAGGTGCGGCTGGTGCGGGATGCGAAGGGGCTGCGCGGGGTGTCGCGGGTGATCCTGCCCGGCGTGGGCGCGGCGCCGCATGGCATGGCGCGCCTGCATGCGCAGGACCTGGTGCAACCGCTGCGCGACCTGGAGGTGCCGCTGCTGGGCATCTGCCTGGGCATGCAGCTGCTGTTCGAGGGCTCCGAGGAAGGCCACGTGGAATGCCTGGGGTTGATGCCGGGAGTGGTGCGCCACCTGCATCCGGCCACCGGCATCCGCGTGCCGCACATGGGCTGGAACCGGCTGCTGCCGCTGCGCGAATCGGATCTGCTGGCGGGTGTGCCAGAGCGCGCCAGTGCGTACTTCGTGCACAGCTACGCCGCGCCGTTGGGTGAGCACACCGTGGCGGCCTGCGATCACGGCGGCCTGTTTGCCGCCGTGGTGCAGCGCGGCCGCCATAGCGGGGCCCAGTTCCATCCCGAACGGTCCGCCGCCACCGGCGCGCGGATCCTGCGCAATTTCATCGAGAACGAATCGACATGAGTTTCACCGTCTATCCCGCCCTGGACATCCGCGAAGGCCGCGTGGTGCGCCTGCTGCAGGGCGACTACGCGCAGCAGACCACCTATGGCGACGACCCGCTGCCGCGTGCGCAGGCCTTTGCCGACGCCGGCGCGGACTGGATGCACCTGGTCGATCTGGATGCCGCGCGGGCGGGTGGCTACACGCTTTCCCCGCTGCTGTCCTCGATCGCGCAGCAGACCCCGCTGAAGGTGCAGACCGGCGGTGGCGTGCGCTCGCGCGACGACGTCGCGCGCATCCTCGATGCCGGCGCGACCCGCGTAGTGGTCGGCTCGGTGTCGGTCCGCGAGCCGGAAACGGTGATCGGCTGGCTCGGTGAGTTCGGCCCGGAGCGGTTGACCATCGCACTGGACGCCCGCCAGGCCGACGACGGCCGCTGGCTGCTGCCGGTGCATGGTTGGACAGAAACCGCCGAGGACACGCTCGACGTGCTGGCCACGCGGTATGCCCAGGCCGGCATGCGGCACCTGCTGTGCACCGACATCGCCCGCGACGGGATGCTGTCCGGCCCCAACATCGGGCTGTACCAGCATCTGGCAGCGCTGCTCCCGGGCGTGGCCGTGCAGGCCTCCGGTGGCGTGCGCAGTGCCGCCGACGTGGCCGACGCCAAGGCGGTGGGTTGCGGTGGTGCCATTCTCGGCAAGGCCTTGCTGGAAGGCCGCATGACCCTGCAGGGAGCGCTGGCATGCTGAGCCGTCGGCTGATTCCCTGCCTGGACGTGCGCGACGGCCGCGTGGTCAAGGGCGTGCGCTTCCGCGATCACGTGGACATGGGCGACATCGCCGAACTGGCGCTGCGTTACCGCGACCAGGGCGCCGATGAGCTGGTGTTCTATGACATCGGCGCTAGCCCGGAAGGGCGCGCGGTGGACGTGGCGTGGATCGAGCGCATCGCGCGGCTGATCGACATTCCGTTCTGCGTGGCCGGCGGCATCAGCGATGTGGAGACCGCGCGCCGGGTGCTGTATGCCGGCGCCGACAAGATCTCGATCAACTCGCCGGCACTGGGTCGTCCGGCGTTGATCGAGGAACTGGCCGATGCCTTCGGCGTGCAATGCGTGGTGGTCGGCATCGACTCGGTGCGCGAGGCGGACGGGGAATGGCGGGTGCGCCGCTTCAGCGGCGATCCGGACAAGACCCAGGCGGTCCCCGTGCGTACGTTGGACTGGCTGGTGGAAGCGCAGCGCCGCGGTGCCGGTGAGATCGTGCTGAACTGCATGGACAGTGACGGCGTGCGCCGCGGTTACGATGTGGCCCAGCTGCGCCAGGCACGCGCGTTGTGCCAGGTGCCATTGATTGCTTCCGGTGGCGCCGRTGAGATGCAGCACTTCGCCGACGTGTTCGACCAGGCCGACGTTGATGGCGCGCTGGCCGCCAGTGTTTTCCACAGTGGCGCCATCGCCATTCCCGCGCTCAAGCAGTTCCTGCGCGCGCAGCAGAGCGAGGTTCGAGATGTCTATTGAAGTACTGCCCTCGCGCGAGGCCCTGGACGGGCTGGACTGGGCCAAGGGCGATGGCCTGCTGCCGGTCGTGGTGCAGGACGCCGATACCCTGGCGGTATTGATGCTGGGCTACGCCAACGCCGCATCGCTGGCGCAAACCCTGGCCACCGGGCACATGACCTTCTACAGCCGCAGCAAACAGCGGCTGTGGACCAAGGGCGAGTCCTCGGGCAACGTGCTGGCCGTGGTCGCCGTGCGCATCGATTGCGACCGCGACACCCTGCTGGTCAGCGCCCGSCCCGCCGGCCCGACCTGCCACACCGGCAGCGAAAGCTGCTTCGCGCAGGCACCGGGCAACTTCCTCGGCCGCCTGGATGCGCTGGTGTTGCAGCGCGAGCAGCAGCGCCCGGCCRGCAGCTACACCACCACGCTGTTCGAAGGCGGCACCCGCCGCATCGCCCAGAAGGTGGGCGAGGAGGGCGTGGAAACCGCGCTGGCGGGGGTGGTGCAGGACGACGCCGCGCTGCTCGGTGAATCGGCGGACCTGCTGTTCCACCTGATCGTGCTTTTGCGCGCGCGCGGGCTGTCGCTGGACGATGCGGTGCAGGTGCTGGCAACGCGGCACGCACGCTGAGCGCGACCGCGCGTGCCGTTTAACGTCGGTGAAACGCGGCACACGCGATGATGTGCCGCTTTACAATCACCCACCCCTGAACGGACTGTCCCGATGACCCGCACTGCTGCCTGGCTGGCCTGCCTGCTGTTGACCACCGCACCCGCCCTGGCCGCCGAGGTGACCGTGAGTGGCAAGGTCTACCAGGAGCGCGACGGCAAGCCCGGTCGCGGGCCGACCGATCCGGGCCTGGCGGGGGTGCAGGTCTCCAACGGCGAAACCATCGTGCGCACCGCCGCCGATGGCAGCTACAGCCTGCCCGTGCGCGAGGGGCAGACGGTGTTCGTGATCAAGCCCGATGAGTATCGCTTCCCGGCCGCGGACAACGGGCTGCCGGCCTACTGGCGTCATTACGCGCCGCAGGGCTCACCGCGGCTGAAGTACGACGGCATCCACGCGACCGGCACCAACACCCGCAACTGGGATTTCGCGCTGGAGCCGGCCAAGGGCAGCGATGCGGCACGCGCCGGGTTCGAGATGCTGGTGTTCACCGATTCGCAGACCGCCAGCAAGGTCGACATCGATTACTACCGGCGCGCCATCGTCGAACCGATCATCGGCAAGCATCCGGCGCGACTCGGCACCACGCTGGGCGACATCGTCAACGACGACCTGGACCTGTACCCGACCATCAACAAGGCCACCGCGCAGCTGCAGGTGCCGTGGTTCCATGTGCCGGGCAACCACGACCTGGATGTCGATGCCGGCGACGACCGCCATTCGCTGGACAGCTGGCGGGCGGTCTATGGCCCCGATACCTACGCGGTGGAGGAGGGCGGGGCCAGCTTCGTGTTCCTCGATGACGTGGTCTACGACCCCAAGGCCAAGCCGACCTACGTGGGCGGCTTGCGCGCGGACCAGTTCACCTTCCTCGGCAACTACCTCAAGGGCCTGCCGCGCGACCGGCTGGTGGTGCTGGGCATGCACATTCCGCTGTTCGATGCCGCCCCGGGCCGCGAAACCTTCCGCCATGCCGACCGCACGCGCCTGTTCGGGCTGCTCAAGGATTTCCCCAACGTGCTGGTGCTCAGCGGCCACAGCCACACCCAGCAGCACTACTACCACGGTGCCGCCGAAGGCTGGCAGGGGGCAAAGCCGCTGCATGAGTACAACGTCGGCGCCGCCTGTGGTGCGTTCTGGTCCGGAGTGAAGGACAGC
>NZ_JBFULO010000161.1:0-8108 GCF_054049855.1 Stenotrophomonas sp. P5_B8
AGCCGATGCCCAGCTCGGGCTGATTCAACTCCAGCTTGAGGCTGGCGTCATAACCGGCGTAGCTGCCGTTGTACTTCTTGGACACGTACGACCAGGCGCCGAATACATTGACCTGCGGGCCGATGTCGAACGAGCCGCGGATATAACCACCGTCGACCTTCGGATCGCCGAAGTAGTCGTCGTTGGTGTCCAGCTGGGTCCAGCCGGCTTCGACATAGGTGTAGCTCACGCGCTCGGCGGCGGAAGCGGAAAGCGGGGCGGCGGCCAGCAGGGCGGCGGCCAGGAGAATCTTGCGCATGCAGGTTCCTTGGGTGAAGTTGAGGTCCATTTCAGCCAGCCCTTCGTGGGCGGCAGGGCGGCGATCACTGCCGCGCGGCCGCATTTTAACCATATCTTCACAAAAAGCGAGCAGTCAGCTTGGCTTGCTACAATGGCGCGGCCGGTTCGCCGGTACACAAACGTCTTCAGGGCGGGGTGCGATTCCCCACCGGCGGTAGGTGCGCAAGCACGAGCCCGCGAGCGCTTCCAGTTCCGCTGGAAGGTCAGCAGATCCGGTCCGATGCCGGAGCCGACGGTATAGTCCGGATGAAAGAAGACGGTGCGGCCGTGCCTTTGCGCGCGGCGTGCGCCTATATGCCTTGCGGCGTTTTTCGCTCACTTTCTGCGGGAAACGTTATGTCTGATTGCACCTCCATCCCCTGCCTCCGTCCGGGGGGCCGCTGATGTTCACCGGCATCATCGAAGGCGTCGGCCGCCTGGCCGCGCGTGACACCCTTGGCGGCGACGTCCGCTTCACCTTCAACGTCGGCAACCTGCCGTTCGACAGCGTCCAGCTCGGCGAAAGCATCGCCATCAATGGCGTCTGCCTGACCGTGATCGCTTTCGACGCGACGAGCTTCCAGGCCGATGCCTCCACTGAAACCCTCGGGTTGACCACGCTGGGTCAGCTTGCCGATGGCGCAGTGATCAACCTGGAACGTGCGATGCGTCCGACCGACCGCCTGGGCGGGCATCTGGTCAGCGGCCATGTCGATGGCCTCGGCCGGGTCCTGTCCATCCACGACGACGCCCGGGCCCAGCGCTGGCGTTTCGCCGCGCCTGCGGCACTGCTGCGCTACATCGCCAAGAAGGGCTCGATCTGCGTGGACGGGGTCAGCCTGACCGTGAACGAGGTCGACGACCAGGGCTTCGAGGTCGCGCTCATTCCACACACCGTGGCCAACACCGCCTTCGCCGCCACCGGCGTGGGCAGCGCAGTCAACCTGGAAATCGACCTGGTCGCCCGCTACGTCGAACGGCTCATCGCCGTGCCCGCCCAAGGCCCGCAGCAGGGAGCCAACGCATGAACTTCGCCTCCATCCCCGAGATCCTCGAGGACATCCGCCTGGGCCGCATGGTCGTCATCGTCGATGACGAAGACCGCGAGAACGAAGGCGACCTGATCATGGCCGCCGAGCTGGTCAAGCCGTCGGACATCAACTTCATGGTCACCCACGGCCGTGGCCTGGTGTGCCTGCCGCTGACCCGCGAGCGCGCCGCCGATCTGGGCCTGGCGCCGATGGTCCAGGCCAACACGGCCCAGTTCCAGACCAACTTCACCGTCAGCATCGAGGCCGCCGAGGGCGTCACCACCGGCATCTCGGCCTACGACCGCGCGCACACCATCCGCACTGCGGTGAAGCCGGACGCCAAGCCGGCCGACCTGCACCAGCCGGGCCACATCTTCCCGCTGATCGCCCAGCCGGGCGGAGTGCTGACCCGCGCCGGCCATACCGAAGCCGGCGTCGACCTGGCCATGCTGGCCGGCCTGGAACCGGCCGGCGTACTGGTGGAAATCCTCAACCCCGACGGCAGCATGGCGCGTCGCCCGGAGCTGGAAGTGTTCGCGCGCGAGCACGGCCTGAAGATCGGCTCGATCGCCGACCTGATCGCCTACCGCCTGGCCACCGAGAAGACCGTCGAGCGCGTGGACGAGCGTGAGATCGAGACCGAGTTCGGCCCGTTCACGCTGGTCACCTACCGCGACCGGATCGCCCACGACCTGCATTTCGCGTTGGTTCGTGGCACCCCCGACGCCGAGCCGACGTTGGTCCGGGTCCAGGTGGAGAACCCGCTGGCCGACCTGCTGCACTGGCGCCGCGACGACTTCGGCGTGGCCTCCACCGATGCCCTGCGCGCGATCGCCGCCGCCGAGCGGGGCGTGATGGTGGTGCTGTCCGCGCCGCGCGACAGCAACAGCCTGCTGGCCCGCCTGCGCCAGCAGCCGGTGCCGGTGGTGCCGGGCAAGGACAAGGATGTGAGCCAGTGGCGCCGCAACGGGGCCGGGGCGCAGATCCTGTCCGACCTGGGCCTGGGCAAGCTGCGGGTGCTGGGCACCCCGCGCCGGCAGATCGGGCTGGCCGGGTATGGCCTGGAAGTGGTCGAGACGGTGGGGAACACGTCATCGCATGCGCGCTGACGCCCCACGATGTGCTTCGCAAACCGCGGGCCCCTCTTACCACCATCCAGGCCCCCGCCGCGTCGCGGCAGCCCCCTGACTCAGGGGGCTGCTGCACCCGACCCGTCCCGTAACGCGCGGCGACCCGGCTACACGCGGCCATGCGCTAGAATATTCACCTATTAAATGGACCCCACGCCGAACATGAGCCACTACGAAGGCGACCTCCGTACTCCGGAAAAGGCCCGTTTCGCCATCCTCGCCAGCCGCTGGAATGCCCGCATCACCGACGTGCTCGTCGCTGGCGCGCGCCAGAGCCTGGCCGGCAATGGCATCGCCGAGTCGGCCATCGACGTGATCCGGGTGCCCGGCGCGTGGGAACTGCCGCTGGTCGCCGCGCGCCTGGCCGCCGCCCATGAGCATGCCGCCATCATCGCCCTGGGCTGCGTGATCCGGGGCGATACCCGCCACTACGAGCACGTCGCCGATGGCTGTGCCGAGGGCCTGATGCGGGTCCAGCTGGACTTCGGCGTGCCGGTGCTCAATGGCGTGCTGGCGGTCGAACGTGCCGAGGATGCCGAGGCACGCGCCGGTGGCAGCCACGGCAACAAAGGTGAGGAAGCCGCACTGACGGCGTTGGAAATGGTCAATCTTCTGGAGCAGTTGCCGTGAACAAGTCAAACCCGGGCAAGCCCTCCGGAAAGCCCGTCCGCCGCGATGGCATCGACCCGGTGCTGCGCTCGCGCGCGCGCCGTCGTGCCCTGCAGGCGATCTATGCCTGGCAGATTTCCGGCGGCAACGCGCAGTCGGTGATCGCCCAGTTCGCCCACGAACAGGCCCGCGAAATCGCCGACCTGGCCTACTTCGAAGCGCTGGTGCACGGCGTGCTCGACCACCGCAAGGACCTGGACGAGGCGCTGACCCCGTACCTGGACCGCGGCGTCGAGGAAGTGGATGCGATCGAACGCGCCGCGCTTCGCGTGGCCGCCTACGAAATGCGTTACCGTCTGGACGTGCCGTACCGCGTGGTGATCAACGAGGCGATCGAATCGGCCAAGCGTTTCGGTTCCGAACACGGTCACACCTACGTCAACGGCGTGCTGGATCGTGCGGCCGTGGAATGGCGCAAGGTCGAAAGCGGCCACTGAGCCGATTGTTCGCCGGCGGCTGATCCCGCGCACGCCGCCGTGTGATCGTTGGTAGAGCCGACCGTTGGTCGGCTGACCGCTTGGTAGAGCCGACCGTTGGTCGGCTAACCGCTTGGTAGAGCCGACCGTTGGTCGGCTGGCCGCGCAAAGCGCGATCCGTCGCAGCCGGCATGATGTCCGGTTTCAAGGCAGCCGACCAACGGTCGGCGCTACATCCCAACGGTCTTGCCGGATCCGACCACGGTCGGGCCCCACACGGCGGACGTTCCGCTGCCGGAGTTGCCTATGTCCCTTGCCGAATTCGCGTTGATCGACCGCATCCGTGCCCGCACCCGTGCGCGCGCCGACGTGGTGCTGGGCATCGGGGACGACGCGGCCCTGCTGCAGCCGCGCGCCAGCGAACAGCTGGTGGTCACCGCCGACACGCTCAACAGCGGCGTGCATTTTCCGACGGAAACGCCGGCGTTCGAGATCGGCTGGAAGACGCTGGCGGTGAACCTGTCCGACCTGGCCTCGATGGGCGCGCGTCCGGCGTGGTGCACCCTGGCCATGTCGCTGCCGTCGACCGAGCCTGAGTGGATCGACGCCTTCGCCGATGGCTTCTTCGCACTGGCCGACGAGCACGACATCGTGCTGATCGGCGGCGATACCACGCGCGGTCCGCTGTCGCTGTCGGTCACTGCGATGGGGCAGGTCTCGGCCGGCCACGCGCTGCGCCGCGATGCGGCCCGGGTGGGCGACGACATCTGGGTGAGTGGCACGCTGGGCGATGCCGCCGGTGCGCTGCGGTTGTGGCAGCAGGGCCGGCTGGATGTGGCGGTGGTGTCCGATGATCCCGACCTGGAAGCGCTGCGACAGCGTCTGCTGTGCCCCGTTCCGCGGGTGAAGCTGGGCCAGCGCCTGCGTGCCTACGCGCATGCGGCGGTGGACATCTCCGACGGCCTGCTCGCCGATCTCGGCCATATCGCGGCCCGCAGCGAGGTGGCCGCGCGCCTGGAAGTGGACACGCTGCCGATGTCCTCGGCGCTGCGCAACGCGCTAGGTCGCGATGACGCGCGCGATTGCGCGTTGCGCGGTGGCGATGACTACGAACTGTGCTTCACCGCCGCCGCCGACCAGCGCGACGCGCTGCATGCGCTGGCCGAAGCGCTGGCGCTACCCCTTACCCGCATCGGCCGCATCACCACCGGCCAGGGCGTGCACGGCGACGACCTGCCCAACGCGGACGGCTACGAGCACTTCGTCCTCCAGTAGAGCCGACCGTTGGTCGGCTGCTGTTAGAGCCGACCCTTGGTCGGCCGCTGTTAGAGCCGACCGTTGGTCGGCTGCTATGCGATGGGGGGATGTCTGCAACTGGACGAGGAGCAGCCGACCAACGGTCGGCTCTACGAAACGGTTGCGTCGACGATGGCCGCACGAAACGGTTGCGTCGGCGGTGGCCGCACGAAACGGTCGCGTCGGCGGTTGCCGCACGAAAAGGTTGCGTCGGCGGTTGCCGCACGAAACGGTCGCGTCGGCGGTGGCCGCACGAAACGGTTGCGTCGACGGTGGACGCACGAAACGGTTGCGTCGACGGTGGACGCACGAAACGGTTGCGTCGACGGTGGACGCACGAAACGGTCGCGTCGGCGGTGGACGCACGAAACGGTCGCGTCAACGGTAGCCGCACGAAAAGGTTGCGTCGGCGGTTGCCGCGCACGCGAGGATCACCCTACAGGCGGCAGCACCTTGCCCGGGTTAAGGATTCCGTCCGGGTCCAGCGCCTGCTTGATCGCGCGCATTGCCGCCAGCGTGGCCGGGTTGAACGCCTTGGCCATGAAATCGCGCTTGGCCAGGCCGATCCCGTGCTCGCCGGACAGCGTGCCGCCGAGCGACAGCGTCAGTGCGAAGATCTTCGGCAGCGCCGCGTGCGCACGCGCATTCTCGTCGGCATCGTCGGGGTGGTAGAGGATGTTGACGTGCAGGTTGCCGTTGCCGGCATGGCCGAAGGTGACGATCACCAGCTGATGCTCGCGCGCCAGCGCCTGCACCCCGGCCACCAGGTCGGGGATGCGCGACACCGGCACCACCACGTCTTCATTGATCTTGCCCGGGGCGATGCTGCGCAGCGCAGGCGACAACGCCTTGCGCGCGGCCCACAGTTTCTCGCGCGCGCTGCCTTCCATCGCCACATCCAGCGCGATCATGCCGTCGCCTTCGGCGGCCGTGGCCAGGGCCTGCAGCAGGTAGGGGAGGGTGTCGTGGTCGCCGTCGGCCTCGACCAGCAGCATCGCGCCGGCTTCGGGCACCTCGGCRCCATTGCGGCGCAGCAGCTCCAGGCTGCGGGCATCCATGAATTCCAGCCGGGTCGGCACCACCGGCTGGCCCATCAGCCGCGACACGGCCGCGGCCGCCGCATCGGCATCGCGGTACAGCACGCGCAGGCCGGCCTGCGCCACCGGTAGCGGGGTCAGTTTGAGCGTGGCCTCCACGATCAGCGCGAGGGTGCCTTCGCTGCCGACCAGCAGGTGGGTGAGGTCGTAGCCGGTGGCGTCCTTGGTATAGGCGCCACCGCAGTGGATGAGCTCGCCGGCGCCGGTCACCGCGACCAGACCCAGCACGTTGTCGCGGCTGGTGCCGTACTTCACCGCGCGCGGGCCGCCGGCATTGCAGGCCAGGTTGCCGCCGATGCTGCAGATGTCCGCGCTGGACGGGTCCGGCGCCCAGAACAGGCCATGCGGTGCCAGCGCGTGCTGCAGGTCGCCGTTGAGCACGCCCGGCTCGACCACCGCGCAGCGGTTGCCCGGCTGGATATCGAGGATGCGCGCCATGCGTGCGAACGACAGCACGATGCTGCCCGTGACCGGCACCGCTGCGCCGGTGGTGCCGGTGCCGGCACCGCGCGCGACCACGGCGATGCGATGTTCGCGGCAGGCGTGCACCAGCGCCACCACCTGCTCGCGGTCACGCGGGAAGGCCACGCCGAGCGGCAACCGATGCCGCCAGGAATTGTCCTGCGCGTGCGCGGCGAGCGCGGCCTCATCGGTGCGCCAGCCGTCCTCGCCCAGAAGCGCATGCACAGTGGAAAGGAAGGCGGCGGGCAGGGCGGTCGTCATGACGGGGTCCGGGCATCGACAGGGGCGCGTTGGATCAGCTTCCAGCCGATGACGGCGGCGGCCAGAGGCAACCACACCCAACGCAGTTCAGAGAAAACGGTGGCCAGTCCGCGCGCGCTGAAGAACTGGCCGGCGAAGGGCGAGACGCGGATCGGTCGCCAAGGTGCGAATACGCGCTCGCCGCTCCACGGCCACCACAGGGCAACGCCGAGGCCACCGGAGGTGAAGGCATCCAGCAACGGGTGCGACAACGCGCTGATCCCCACGAACGCAGCGGCCTGCACCGTGCCCGCACGCAGCGGCCGGTGCAGCACTGCGGCGAGCACGGCCAGCAGGGTGGCAAACACGATCGAGTGACTGGCTCCGCGATGACCGAAGCTGTCGGCGTAGGGGATGTGCAGGGCGAAGGCCAGCACGTCGGTATCGGGAAGTATCGCCGCGACCACGCCAGCAGCCAGCAACGGCCTGGAAATGCGCCCGCGATCAGCGGCGCACCACAGCGCCAGGGGAATCGCGGCGTGGGTAAAGATGCTGGGCATCAACAATCCTCCAGCCGGAACGCATCGCGCAGCCAGCGCAGCTGCGGTGGATCGCCGCTGGCCTCGACCACGTCGAACCGGCACGGCCGTTGCGCCAGCGCCGGGTGCGCGCCGAGGAATAACTGCGCGGCCAACACCAGCTTGCGTCGCTTGCGCAGGTCCACCGACGCCGCGCCGCCACCAAAGCCGGCGCTGGCGCGGTAGCGCACTTCGACGAAGACAGTGGTGTCGCCATCGCGCATGATCAGGTCCAGCTCGCCGCCGCGATAGCGCGCGTTCTGCGTGATCGGGCTCAATCCCTGCGTGCGCAGGTACGCCTGCGCCGCAGCTTCCACCGCTGCCCCACGCTGTGCCCGCGCGGTCGGCACGGGCCGCAGATCAGTTGGCGTTGGCGATCGGCATCGGCCGGCCGCCGCTGAAGGTCGACCATGCCGGCACGCGCAGCACGTTGCCGTTGCTGTCCAGGAACAGCGTGCCGGTGGCGCCGGCCAGGCCGCCCTCGTTGGCCATCTTGTCCAGGTAGGCGCTGATCTTCCACGCATCGAAGCCGAAGGCGAACAGGCGGCCAGCCGCGCCGCGCGCGTTGGGCAGGATCTGACCGGCCGTGCTGGCCGAGGGCAGGCCGGCGACGCCGCGCACGTTCCATGCCTCGTTGGGATAGACGATGCCGTCCAGTGCCATGTCTTCCTCGGCCTTGCCCGCGCCGACGGTCAGCTGCGAGGTGCCCACGCGGGTGGCGCCACCGGCACCGGCCAGGGCCAGCTGCGGTGCCAGCGCGCGCGCCTGCGGCGCCTTCACCGCCAGCAGCACGCCATCGACGCTGCCGGCCGCGCGGATCTGCGCGCTGATATCGCCCACGGCTTCGCCGACCCCGATCGTGGCCACCACC